>JBOFCH010000355.1:0-2865 GCA_051645985.1 Plesiomonas sp.
TCAGCAATCTGCTTAACAGCGAGCGCATTGTACAGCCGTTCTCGACGCAGATTAGCCTTGGAGGATACTGGCTCACGCGCCTACAATCTCGCCCGGAAACCGCCGCTATGCGTGATTTTGCTGCTTGGATAGCCGCGCAGTGGTAACTCAGTCTATGGCATAGCGGCGATAACGCTTTCGCCCGTGTTTGAATATTCCTTCCTCAAAATTATTTTTTATTTCTCTAGCAGTGGTTCAATAAATGCCGCCACTTTATCGCGGATCAGTGGCTGTGCCACCGCTGTTGGATGGATCCCATCACTCATCATTAATTCGGGTTTCGAGGCAATATCTTCCATAAAGAAAGGAAGTAGAGGTAGGTCGTATGCAGTCGCCAGATCTGGAAAGATTTGCTCAAATTGTCTCAGATAACGAGCGCCATAGTTGCGAGGAAGTTGGATCTGAGTTAATACGACGTGAGCCTGTTGCGCTTTGGCCAGTTTAATTATTTGGGTCAGATTATCGCGCACAATAGATGGAGAAAATCCACGCAGACCATCGTTACCGCCTAATTCTATCAGTAACCAATCTGGTTTATGTTCGGCAAGCAAGGTAGGCAAACGCTCTAAGGCACCTTGCGTTGTCTCTCCGCTGATACTGGCATTGATCAGTGTATGGTCCGCTCCAGCAGTTTGCCATTGTTGATTCAATAACGCAGGCCAACTTTGTTCTGCTTGCATCTGATAACCGGCACTCAGGCTATCGCCCAGAACCAGTAGTGTTTGGGCCTGAATGGATGAAACCCATAAACACAAGGCAAACAGGATACGCGCCATGAATTCAACTCCTATTATTGTTGTCAAAGGTCTTGGCAAATCGGTGCGTCTTGGTCAAGAAACTCTCACTATCCTTGAAGGTATTGACTTACAAGTCAATACCGGAGAAACCGTCGCGCTGGTTGGCGCATCAGGTTCGGGTAAATCAACGCTACTGGGGTTATTGGCTGGATTGGATTTACCTTCTACTGGCAGCATTGACATGTTGGGGCAATCACTGACTTCCCTCGATGAAGAGGGGCGGGCGCGGCTGCGATCCGAGCAGATTGGTTTTGTTTTTCAATCGTTTTTACTGCTTCCGACAATGACAGCGCTGGAGAATGTCATGTTGCCAGCAGAACTGCGAGGGGAATCAGACTGTGCATTACGAGCTCGTTCGCTACTTGAATCCGTTGGGCTAGGTGATCGTTTGCACCATTTACCCCCGCGTCTCTCAGGTGGCGAGCAGCAACGCGTTGCGATTGCGCGTGCTTTTATGACCCGTCCACGCCTGTTATTGGCCGATGAGCCGACTGGAAATCTGGACAGTAAAACCGGAGAAAAAGTCATTGAGTTGTTGTTTGCCCTAAATCGTGAGCACGGCACCACGCTAGTGGTGGTGACACACGATCATGAATTAGCCAGTCGTTGTCAGCGTCAGATCGTAATGGTTGCCGGACATCTTGAGGTGCCGCATGGATAGCATCGGGAGTGAGCCGACATGAAGCAATGGCGATTGGGATGGCGTCTGCTGCGCCGGGAAGGCTTTAACAGTGAACTGCGTTGGTTCGTACTGGCTCTAGCACTGAGCGTGGCCTGTGTGTTGAGTGTGGCACTGGTTGCGGATCGTTTGGGAGCGGGGCTTAAGGCTTCTGGGCGGGATTTCATTGGCGCTGATCGCGTGTTGCGCACTGCGACCCCGATCCCGCCGGCTTGGCTACAACAGGCGATGCAAAATGGGTTATCTGTACAAACCACCGTCAGTTTTAACAGCATGCTGTTCCATGGCGATACATTACAATTAGCTTCAATTCGCGCTGTTCCCGATGGTTTTCCTTTTTATGGCCGGTTGGTGCTGATCCCCAAACGCCTCCCTAAGCCCGGAGAGATATGGTTATCAGAAAGGGTGATGCAACTGCTGGCCACCAAACCCGGTGATGAAATTGAAGTGGGTAATACCTTGTTGCGGGTCGCCGGTGTATTGGGGGAAGAGCCAGATCAAGGGTTCAGCCCATTCTTGCTCGCCCCGAGAGCACTTATTCATAGTGCAGATATTGAAGCGACCGGAGCCTTGTTACCTGGATCGCGCCAGCAGTGGCGCTATCTGTTTAAAGGTTCCACAGATGCTCTGAATCGTTATACAAACTGGCTGATGCCGCAGTTACATGCTGGGCAAAAATGGATTTTACCTGATGATACTGAATCGCAGGTTGGCCGCTCGTTGGGTAATGCTGAACGTTTTTTTCGTTTGGCATCACTATGCGGTGTGTTATTGGGGGCATTGGCAATGGGAATTGCCGTACAACATTTTGCCGAGCGACAGACTCACACGGTGGCATTGCTGAAAACCCTAGGCGCGTCACGACGCAGTCTCTGGCAATTGATGGGAAGTTTGTTGTTCTCTCTAACGCTGATCGGTGCGCTGCTGGGTGTATTGACCGGTACCTTAATGCAATGGGTCGTTCTGCAATTGCTGGGCGAGTTAGTGCCGCCTGATTTGCCTGCTCCTTCTTGGCGGCCTTTTGCCTTGGGGGTTGCTGTTGCGTTTTTCATCACCTTTTTATTGGCCTTGGTACCTTTTTTACGATTACTGAAAGTGCCTCCGTTGCGAATATTGCGTCGCGAGTCAGAGGCAGGGATCCCACGTAGATTGGCCGTGCCGGTTGGATTATTTGGCTTGTTTTTGTTGGTTTGGGGATTTACCGCAGATATCCGGTTGTCGGTTGGGTTAGTCGGCGGGATGGGACTCCTGATGGGGTTGCTGACCATCATGGCCTCGTTGCTGCTGCGATTGGGAAGTTTGATTAAAGGGCCGCATGCACTGCGTTTGGCGTTATCCCATCTTTCTCGT
>JBOFCH010000356.1:0-12297 GCA_051645985.1 Plesiomonas sp.
TCTCTGAGCTGAACATCGTACTGAAGGCAGACGTTCAAGGTTCCGTAGAAGCTATCTGCGATTCTCTGATCAAGCTGTCTACCGACGAAGTGAAAGTGAAGATTGTTGGCTCCGGTGTCGGTGGGATCACCGAAACCGATGCCACTTTGGCAGCGGCATCCAATGCTATCCTGGTTGGCTTTAACGTACGTGCCGACGCTACGGCGCGTCGCGTGATCGAAGCAGAAAACCTGGATCTGCGCTATTACTCTGTTATCTATCACCTGATTGACGAAGTGAAGCAGGCCATGAGCGGCATGCTGGCACCGGAATTCAAGCAGGAGATCATCGGTCTGGCTGAAGTTCGTGACGTATTTAAGTCACCGAAGATTGGTGCGATTGCCGGTTGTATGGTGACCGAGGGTATCGTGAAGCGTCATAACCCAATCCGCGTTCTGCGTGACAACGTGGTTATCTATGAAGGCGAGCTGGAATCTCTGCGCCGCTTCAAAGATGACGTTAACGAAGTCCGTAACGGTATGGAATGTGGTATCGGCGTTAAGAACTACAACGATGTCCGTGTTGGCGATATGATCGAAGTGTACGAAATCGTTGAAGTTAAGCGTACCATTGATTAAGTTGACTGCTAAAGACCTTCACCGGTCGTATTGATACACCATTGGGGGGCTTGTGCCCCCCAATCTGTCTTGGAGGATAGTACCATGGCAAAAGAGTTCAGCCGCAGTAAGCGCGTGGCGCAAGAGCTGCAAAAAGAGATCGCCGTGATTCTGCAACGTGAGGTGAAGAACCCGCAGATCGGTATGGTGACTGTATCCGGTGTGGAAGTGTCTCGTGATCTGGCCTATGCCAAGATCTTTGTCACTTTCCTGTTTGATGATCAAGAGGCTATCGACAGCGGCCTGAAATCACTGCGTGAGTCTACCGGTTATATCCGTACTCTGGTGGGTAAGGCGATGCGTTTGCGGATCGTGCCAGAGCTGCGTTTTGAGTATGACCGCTCCCTGACTGAAGGTATGCGCATGTCTAACTTGGTCAGCAGCGTGATCCGAGATGATCAGGAACGCCAACAAAACCGTGATGAAGATAGCGACAACAGCGAGGAGAAGGCCTGATGTCTCGTCCACGCCGCCGCGGGCGTGATGTCCACGGCATTTTGTTGCTGGATAAACCTCAGGGTATCACCTCGAACGATGCGCTACAGAAAGTCAAACGTCTGTATAACGCCAACAAAGCTGGCCATACCGGGGCGCTAGATCCACTGGCGACCGGCATGCTGCCAATTTGTCTGGGCGAAGCGACCAAGTTTTCCCAGTATCTGCTCGATTCGGATAAGCGTTATCGCGTGGTTGCTAAGCTCGGTCAGCGAACCGATACCTCCGACTCGGATGGTGAAGTGATCCAAGAGCGCCCGGTGCAGGTAACGGCCGAGCAATTGGCTGAAGCGCTGACCCATTTTCGTGGCGATATTCAGCAGATCCCCTCGATGTATTCGGCGCTCAAATACGAAGGTAAGCCGCTGTACGAATATGCCCGTCAGGGGATTGAGGTACCACGTGAATCACGCCCGATCACCGTGTATGAGTTGACCCTGATCCGTTTTGAAGGGGATGAGGTCGAGCTGGAAGTGCATTGCTCGAAAGGCACCTACATCCGCACTATCGTGGATGATCTGGGTGAGCGTTTAGGCTGTGGCGCGCATGTGATTTACCTGCGCCGTCTGGCCGTGGCGACCTATCCGATGGAGCGTATGGTGACGTTGGAGCAGGTGGAAGCCTTGCTGGAAAAAGCCCGTGCCGAAGAGATTTCACCTAGCATCGAGTTAGACCCATTGTTGTTACCGGCCGATACGGCCGTGCAGCATCTGCCACAAGTGAACATGCCGTCCGTAGTGGCGAGCTATGCCAAGTTGGGGCAGGCGGTACAGGTTAGCGGTGCACCGACTTCTGGTCTAGTACGGATGACCGAAGGTGATGAGCAGGTCTTTTTCGGCCTCGGTGAGATAGACGATCAGGGCCGTGTGGCTCCGCGTCGGATGATGGTGCTGTAAGCGCGGTTAGAAACCGAGTTGGCGCAGAAATATTCACTGGCCAGCGCCGGTGTTATCTTGCTTTGCCGAGCGGCTACCGTTAGAATGCCGAGTCTTATTGTGGTGCTGAATTAGAGATCGGCGCCACGTTTTATGAACTTAAAGCTTTTAGGAGCGCACAATGTCTCTAAGCACTGAAGCTGTTGCAAAAATCGTTGCTGAATTTGGCCGTGATGAGAAAGATACCGGTTCTACCGAAGTACAGGTAGCACTGCTGACTGCTCAGATCAACCACCTGCAAGGTCACTTTGCTGAGCACAAAAAAGACCACCACGGTCGTCGCGGTCTGCTGCGCATGGTTTCCCAGCGTCGTAAACTGCTGGACTACCTGAAGCGTAAAAATGCAGAGCGTTACACTGCTCTGATTGCACGTCTGGGTCTGCGTCGCTAATTATTGGCGAGATTCAGGAAAGGGGCCGCATGGCCCCTTTCTTCTATCAGCCGCGCGCCTATTGGCGCTATGTGGGCAACTCAGTGAGTAAAAGCCTGCCGCGTTCATGACAGTCAGCGTCTGATATACACACCGTAACCGCCCTTAGTCGGGCAGAAAATACAAAACAGCTGCATGAGTTCGCGCGGCTAACGAGAAGGCTCTGTGGCGACAGATTCTTGCCGTTAGTCGCGAGAATGCGGGTATTTTCAACAATTACGGTGATAGGGCTAAGCGTAATGAGTGGTTATTCGATATACTCAGAAGCGCATTAGACAGTCGATATTTATTGGAAGGATAAACACGTGAATCCTATCGTACGTAAATTTAAGTATGGTCAGCATACCGTGACACTGGAAACCGGTGTGATGGGTCGCCAAGCTACCGCGGCCGTGATGGCCAGCATGGATGATACCTGCGTTTTCGTTACCGTTGTGGGTAAAAAAGAAGCTAAGCCAGGTCAAGATTTCTTCCCTCTGACCGTGAACTACCAAGAGCGTACTTACGCTGCCGGTCGTATTCCTGGTGGTTTCTTCAAGCGCGAAGGCCGTCCATCTGAAGGCGAAACCCTGACTGCACGTCTGATTGACCGCCCAATTCGTCCTCTGTTCCCTGAAGGTTTCCTGAACGAAGTTCAGGTTGTGGCCACTGTGGTATCAGTAAATCCACAAGTTAGCCCAGATATCGTGGCAATGATCGGTGCCTCTGCGGCCCTGACCCTGTCCGGTATTCCATTTAATGGCCCAATTGGTGCTGCCCGCGTGGGTTACATCAACGATCAGTACGTGCTGAACCCAACGACTACCGAGCTGGCTGAAAGCCGTTTGGATCTGGTGGTTGCCGGTACTGAAAACGCCGTACTGATGGTGGAGTCCGAAGCGGATATCCTGACCGAAGATCAAATGCTGGGTGCCGTGGTATTTGGCCACGATCAACAGCAAGTGGTGATTGAGAACATTAAAGCGTTTGCTGCTGAAGCTAACATTCCTAAGTGGGAGTGGAGTGCTGAGCCAGTGAACGAGACATTGCAAGCACGGATCGCCGATCTGGCTGCTAGCCGTATCACCGAAGCGTACCATATCAAAGAAAAACAAGTTCGTTACGAGCACGTTGCGGCGATTAAAGCGGATGTGACGGCTGCGCTGCTGGCGGAAGACGAAACGCTGGATGAAGGCGAAATCAGCGATCTGCTGGGCGAGCTGGAGTACCGTGTGGTGCGTGACAACATTCTGAGCGGTGCACCACGTATCGATGGCCGTGAGCCAGATATGGTGCGTGCACTGGACGTACGTACCGGCGTACTGCCACGTACTCACGGCTCTGCGCTGTTCACCCGTGGCGAAACTCAGGCACTGGTAACGGCGACGCTGGGTACCGAGCGTGATGCACAGACTATCGATGAGCTGACCGGTGAGCGTACTGACCGCTTCCTGCTGCACTACAACTTCCCACCATACTCTGTGGGTGAAACCGGTATGATGGGTTCACCGAAGCGTCGCGAAATCGGCCACGGCCGTCTGGCGAAGCGTGGTGTGGCAGCGGTAATGCCAAGCGCCGCTGAATTCCCATACACTGTACGTGTGGTATCAGAGATCACCGAATCTAACGGTTCTTCTTCCATGGCTTCCGTGTGTGGTGCTTCTCTGGCCCTGATGGATGCCGGTGTGCCAGTGAAAGCCTCTGTAGCGGGTATCGCTATGGGTCTGGTGAAAGAAGGCGAGCGTTTCGTGGTTCTGTCTGACATTCTGGGTGACGAAGACCACCTGGGCGACATGGACTTCAAAGTAGCCGGTACCCGCACAGGTGTGACCGCGTTGCAGATGGACATCAAGATCGAAGGGATCACCCGTGAGATCATGCAGATTGCACTGAATCAGGCCAAGGGTGCGCGTATGCACATCCTGAACGTGATGGAAGAAGCAATCCATACGCCGCGCAATGACATCTCTGAGTTTGCACCGCGTATCCACACCATCAAGATCAACCCTGAGAAAATCAAGGATGTGATCGGTAAAGGTGGTGCGGTGATCCGTGCGCTGACCGAAGAAACTGGTACCACCATCGAAATCGAAGATGATGGTACGATTAAGATCGCGTCTGCTGACGGCGATGCTGCGAAGAAAGCAATTGAGCGCATTGAGCAAATTACTGCTGATGTTGAAGTCAATCGCATTTATACTGGTAAAGTTACCCGTATTGTTGACTTCGGTGCGTTTGTATCTGTGGTGGGTACTAAAGAAGGTTTGGTACACATTTCTCAGATTACCGATAAGCGTGTCGAGAAAGTGTCTGACTACCTGCAACTGGGTCAGGAAGTGCGCGTGAAAGTACTGGAAGTAGACCGTCAAGGTCGTATCCGTCTGAGCATCAAAGAAGCGATGGCTTCTGAAGGCGCAGAGCAACAGCCTGCGGCTGAATAAATCCGCTTGATGACGCGTTGCGGCTAAGATCGCACAGGCCAATCTCGTAAAAGTATCGGGGGGCCGGATGCCTCCCCGATTTTTGCGATCAGGAGTTGAAATGAACCCATTCTCGCGCTGGGTATGCGGTGTAATGGTGGTGTTGCTGACCGGATGTGGCAGCACAGGCTATGACTGGCGTCAGAGTGCCGTACTGGCAATACCATTACAACCCAGCCTGCAACAGGAAGTCATGCTGGCCCGTATGGAGCAGATCCTCTCCAGCCGGGCGCTTAGCGATGGAGAACGCGCTCAGTTGCTGTATGAGCGGGGCGTGTTATATGACAGCCTCGGTTTGCAGGCGCTGGCCCGTAATGATTTTACTCAGGCACTGGCGCTGCGTCAGGATATGCCAGAGGTTTTCAACTACCTGGGGGTATATTTTACCCAGTCAGGCCAGTATGATGCCGCCTATGAGGCGTTTGATTCAGTGCTGGAATTAGATCCTGAATATCGCTATGCCCTGTTAAATCGGGGTATAGCCCTGTACTACGGTGGCCGCTATAAGCTGGCCCAAGAAGATCTGCTCAATTTCTATCAGGATGATCCCGATGATCCGTTTCGGGTGTTGTGGTTGTATCTGACTGAGAGCGAGCTGAACAAGGATGAGGCGCTTACGGCGCTGCGGCAGCGTTACAACGCCGCAAGCCGTGATAATTTTGGCTGGAATATCGTTGCCCTGTATCTGGGTGATATTTCCGATGCCGAATTTATGCGTCGTTTGCAGGATAACTCCACCGATAACACGTCTCTGGCAGAGCACCTAAGTGAAGCTTACTTCTACTTGGGCAAACGCTATCTAAGCAAGGGGGATGTCGATGGTGCGGTATCCCTTTTTAAACTGACGATGGCCAATAATGTGCATAACTTTGTCGAGCACCGTTATGCCATGCTGGAACTGTCCCTGTTGGGGCAAGGCGATACGTCAGAAGCCAACTAATTAAAATTTATGAGTTTTTGTCATTACCAAACGGTAATGGCAAAGCTCGTCTTGTCATTGTGATTGCGTCAGTTCACATTTTTGGCTGAAAATCTTCGCGCATTTTCTCGCCAATTCAGGTAGACTGGCGCCCGTTTTTTATATTGAGACTACGTCATGGCTGAATTAGAGACTACTTTTGTTGAACTGGGTTTGCCGACCCCGATCCTCACCGCTATCGAGAGCATGGGCTATGAAAAGCCGTCGCCAATTCAGGCGGCGTGTATTCCTCACCTGCTAGAAGGGCGTGATGTTCTGGGCATGGCACAAACCGGTAGCGGCAAAACAGCGGCCTTTGCGTTGCCGATGTTAACCCGTATTCAGCCTGAAGTAGCCCGTCCTCAGGTACTGGTTCTGGCTCCAACTCGTGAGCTGGCCGTGCAGGTATCCGAGGCATTCGGTGATTTTTCCAAGCACATGAGCGGTCTGCGTGTTCTGGCCCTGTACGGTGGTCAGCGTTATGACATCCAGTTGCGTGCTCTGCGTCAAGGCCCACAGGTTGTGGTCGGTACACCGGGTCGTCTGCTGGATCACATCAAGCGTGGTACGCTGGATCTGTCCGGTCTGAAAGGTCTGGTACTGGACGAAGCAGACGAAATGCTGCGCATGGGCTTCATCGAAGACGTTGAAACCATTATGGCGGAACTGCCGGAAGATCATCAGACCGCGCTGTTCTCCGCAACGATGCCGGATCCAATCCGTCGTATTACCCGCCGCTTTATGCGTGATCCGCAAGAAGTGAAGATCCAAGCGGCCGTGCGTACCACGCCAAACATTGCCCAGAACTACTGGACTGTGTATGGCATGAGCAAAAATGATGCGCTGGTTCGTTTCCTGGAAGCGGAAGATTTTGATGCTGCGATCATTTTCGTGCGTACCCGTACCGCGACATTGGATGTGGCCGAAGTACTGGAGCGTCATGGTTACAGCTGCGCCGCGCTGAACGGTGATATGACCCAGCCACTGCGTGAGCAGACACTGGAGCGTTTGCGTAACGGTCGTCTGGATATCCTGATTGCGACCGACGTAGCTGCTCGTGGTCTGGACGTTGAGCGTATCAGTCTGGTGGTGAACTATGACATCCCTCTGGATGCCGAGTCTTACGTACACCGTATCGGTCGTACTGGTCGTGCGGGCCGTAGTGGTCGTGCGCTGCTGTTCGTCGAGCCGCGTGAGCGTCGTCTGCTGCGCAACGTAGAGCGCACCATGAATGTGAGCATTCCAGAAGTGGATCTGCCAACGAATGCGCTGTTGGCTCAGCGTCGCATTGAGCAGTTCAAGTCTAAGATTGCGCTGCAACTGGAAAACCACGATCTGGCGGCTTACCGTGAGCTGTTGAATGGTCTGATGGGCGAAGAGCAAGATCCATCGGATTTGGCAGCCGCGCTGCTGATGATGGCGCAAGGTGATCGCAAGCTGATCCTGCCACCAGAGCCAGTGATTGAGCGTCGTCCACGTCGTGAATTCCGTGACCGCGATGATCGTGGTAGCCGTGATCGTCGTGACAGCCGCGATGGCCGTCGTGATGACCGTCCACGTCGTGAAGGTGGCCGTGATGGCGATCGTCCAGAGCGTCGTGAGCGTCGTGATGTGGGTCCAATGGACGTTTATCGTCTGGAAGTGGGCCGTGATGATGGCGTAGAAGTTCGTCATATCGTGGGCGCGATTGCCAACGAAGGCGATCTGAGCAGCCGTTATATCGGTAACATCAAGCTGTTTGACAGCCACTCTACCGTGGAATTGCCACGTGGTATGCCGACTGATCTGCTGGATCACTTTACCCGTACTCGCATTCTGAACAAGCCTATCCGTATGCAACTGGTGGGTGAAGCTAGCCCGCGTCCAGAGCGTCGTGAAGGTGGTGATCGTCCACGTCGCGAAGGCGGTGATCGTCCGCGCCGTGAAGGTGGTGATCGTCCACGTCGTGAAGGCGGTGAGCGTCCACGCCGTGAAGGTGGTGAGCGTCGTAGCTTTGGTAACGGTGAACGTCGTAGCGGTGAGCGTAGCCACAGCGGTGAGCGTCGCGAGCGCACCAAAGACTAAGCAGGATTTCGTGTGCGGTTAATCACCGGAAAATAAAAAAGCCCGTCACTGTGTGACGGGCTTTTTTTATGGGGAAAAATCAATGTCGGCGGTACATCATCAGAAGAGCCAAATAAACGGTAACGCTCCGTGCATGTGCTGGCGCTGTTGAGGCATGTGATCTTAAACGGTTATTCTTGCAGTACCAGCCCAGCCAGCGCTTTCCAGTATCCGTTACACTCCTGACTTTGAGTCAGCGCTAGCGGTTGACGGCCTTGTTCATTGGCGCGGAAACGGCGCAGCATATCCAGTGTGTCCAAACCGAGTGGAGAGAGGCGTACACTGTCGACCAGCCCGTGCATGGCGTGCAATTCATTACCGAGGTTATAGCAGTATCCGCTCTGGGTCTGAATGCCGTTTAGGGTAAAGACTTTCTGCTGCTCTTGTGAGTAGATCTGGCGTCCGTTCGGGTAGTTGATGCAGCAGGTGGCACACTCATCTTTGGGCAGGTTTTCAGCGCGGGCGGTAAAGCAACGTGCCGAGTAAGCCAGTGGCAGGTAGCCATAGCTGAACACTTCCACCTCGAAGGTGTCGCGGATCCCAAGCTCTTCGCACTGGGTCAGCAGGTTGCTCAGCCAATCCCGTGACAGCTCTACCGGCATACACCAGCGCTGCATCCCTTTTTGGTGCAAGATTTTTAAGGTGTGGGCGTTGTAGCAGTTCAGGGCCGGGCCTGCGACAAACGGGAGCTGGCGCTCTGCGGCCAGCGTGACACCGGCTAAATCATTGGCTTCGATGCGAAACTCGCCGTTGTCGACCAGTCGACGCAGTTGGGCGATTTCGGAAGGGGCCTCCAGCAGGGCCATGGTGGAGAGTACCACTTCTTTGCCGCTGGCGGACAGCATACGTGCCAGCTCCAGCCAATCGGCGAGTTTTAGCTCGCGCCGTTTGCTACAGACGGTTTCCCCCAAATAAATGATGTCAGCATCGGAGTGACTGGCGGCCTGATAAAAGGCGTCCATCTGCGTTTTGGGCCAGAAGTACAACACGGGGCCTAGGGCATATTTCATCGGTCGGCTCTCCTTTACTGCCATTTGCGGTGATACGCGCCGAGGGTGGTTTGGCGACCTTCGGAAACAGCGTCTAACGCTTGCATCCATGCAGGCTCGGGGCGGAAGTTGCTCGGATCGGCCTGATAGCGGTCAATGGCTTGACGCCAGACTTTGGTGATCTGACTGACATACGCAGGACTGCGCTGACGGCCTTCAATTTTCACCGAGGCAATACCGGCGGCAAACAGCTCCGGTAGCAGATCCAGCGTATTTAGACTGGTCGGCTCTTCCAGCGCGTGGAACGGGGCGCCGTCACTCTGATAGCGGCCTTTGCACAGCGTCGGGTAGCCGGCGTGTTCGTGATCGGCGTAGCGGTCGATCAGAACATCATTCAGGCGACATTCCAGTCCGTCTTCAGTTTGTTGCCAGCGTACAAAACGCGCCGGTGAGCAGGCTCCGACGGTGTTGGGCGATTCGCCGGTGAGGTACGATGACAGATAGCAGCGCCCTTCGGCCATGATGCACAGGCTACCGAAGGCAAAGACTTCTAACGGTACACTGCTGCTGCGTGCTAGCTGTTTCACCTGATGGATAGAGAGTACCCGGGGCAACACCACGCGGGCGACGTCAAATTCTTGCTGGTAGAAGCGGATGGCTTCACTGTTGGTGGCGGACGCTTGTACCGAAACGTGGCGCTCAATGTGCGGGTAGCGACGCGCGGCATACTCCAACATCGCCAGATCGGCCAAAATCAGGGCATCGGCCCCCATCTGGGCTGCCATGTCCACGGCGCGCTGCCAGCGGGCAAAACCATCGGGATGGGCGAAGGTGTTGATCGCCACATGCAGTTTACGCCGGTGCTGGCGGATGTAGCTGACCGCTTCATCCAGCTTGCGCTCGGTAAAGTTCAAGCCGGCGAAGTGCCGCGCATTGGTGTCATCCTTGAAGCCGATATATACCGCATCTGCGCCGTTATCGACTGCCGCTTTGAGGGCAGGCAGGTTACCTGCGGGGCAAAGCAATTCCATATTGCGTGATCCTGTTGCATCTAATGGAGTAAAAGCATGATATTACGTGCTTTATCTGTGCATGATGTTGATATGCCGCAGTAACCGAGTGCATTTTTATTGTCGTTTAGCCGCTGGCGACCGCTTTCATGCTCGGGCGCAGCAGTTGTTCAACCTCTTTCACGGGCATCGGTTTGAAGAAGTGGTATCCCTGAATGCCGTCACAATTCAGGCCCGCTATCAGGGTGGCTTCTTCGTGGGTTTCCACCCCTTCCATGATCACGTGCATGTTGAGTGATTTGCCGAGGTTGATGATGCTCTCCACGATGGCCACCTGCTTAGGGTTATGCAGGATGTCGAGGATAAAGCTGCGGTCGATCTTCAGCTCATCAAACGGGAAGTTAGCCAGATAAGACAGCGAGGAGTAACCGGTGCCAAAGTCATCAATCGACAGCACAAACCCTTGGGCGCGCAGTTCTTGCAGCAAACTGGCAGCATGATCCTGATCGGTCATCACCGCGTTCTCGGTGATTTCCAGTATGATCCGGCCTGGCGGGATCTGGTAATGCTGCTGTAGCGCCAGCACTTCGTTCAGCAAACCGGGATTGGCAAATTGCTGTGGCGAGAGGTTGATGGAGACTTGACCGGGGTTAAGACCTTGTTGCAGCCAGCGTTGCACGGTCGCAAACACTTTCTCCATGACCACTCGTCCCAACCAGTCAATCAGACCGGCTTTTTCAGCTACTGGGATAAAACGGGCCGGGCTGATAAAGCCTTCGGTCGGATGCTTCCAGCGTACCAGCGCTTCCATGCCAATCAGACGAAAATCGCGGGTGTTCACTTTCGGCTGGAAATAAACATCCAGCTCGCTTTTAGCCAGGGCTTTTTGCAGCTCCACTTCCAACCAGAGGCGTAAGCGCGCTTCCCGGTTCATCTGCGGTTGGTAGCAGGCCAGTCGGTTACGCCCTTGCTCTTTGGCATCATACATGGCGGTATCGGCATGTTGCAGTAGGTGATGCGCTTCTTGGCCATCGCCCGGGAAAACCACACAGCCGATGGAGCAGGAGAGTTGTTTGCGCACTTGTTGCAGGTCGAGCGGGTTTTTAATTGCCCGGATCAGGCTTAGGCCATATTGCTTAGCGGCGTCCTGACTGGTATTTGGCAGGATGATGCCAAACTCATCACCACCAAAATAGCCGAGGATTGTATTCTCCGGCAGGTGACTGCGCAGGCGGGACGCAATTTCGACCAGCACTTTGTCTCCGACATGATGGCCGAGCGAATCGTTGATATTCTTGAAGTTATCCAGATCCAGATACAGCATCGATAGCGGGATATTGGCGCGGATCATGCTTTGTAGCTGGCGCAGGGTGCTGTGGCGATTGAGCAGGCCGGTCAGTGGATCGCGTTGTTGCAGATCATCTGGCAGACGGGTGTCACTGCGCATGATCACCATCTGGGCTGGATTCCCCATGGCGGTGATGGGCATCGATTGCAGGCTAATACGCTTGCGCTGGCCTACCGAGGGGGCGGTATTCAGGATATGCTGCTGACAATGGCTCAGTTGCTGGTGCAGCTGATCGGGAATGTTGCCAGAATGCGGATCACGTAAAAACTCTTGCAGTGGCTTGCCCAGCAATTGCTGAGAGCTGGTGACGCCCAAAATGCGGGCGCTAGATTCGTTAGCCGAGACGATGATCCCGTCTTCCAAAATGCAAAAACCGTCATCCAGCATCGAGATCAGATTTTGGCAATAACGTTGGGTTTCTTGCAAGCTATCCAGCAGTTGGTGCTTTTCTGTCACATCGGCACCTTGAAACAGATAACCGTGCAGCTGACCATCGCTGTGCGGTTCATGGCTGAGAACCGGAGCGATACAAAAGTGGTAACTGTTTGGCAGTGCAGCTTGCAGCATCACTTCACCCTGAACGGTAACGCCGGTGGCGGCCCGAACCAGATACGGGTGCATGGATTGGTACATTTCACGTGGCAGCAGACGCGACAGGGTTTTTTGCAGTTGGCCATCCGGTGTTAGGCCCAAGGTGCGGTAAAACTGCTCATTAGCCATCTGCAAACGCAGATTGGCATCGAATACAGCGAACATGAAAGAGCTGTACTGGGTTAGCTGGGCGAGTTCCGCCGTCAACGTAGAAAGCAGCATGTAAAATTATCCCCAAGTGCCAAACTTTGGCGGCAATCATAAAAAAGTGGTTCTCTAGCCGGGTGTCACGTTTATTGTTAGTTTTGTCATATTTATTACTT
>JBOFCH010000357.1:0-4173 GCA_051645985.1 Plesiomonas sp.
CAACCAAGGTTAAATATTATGCTGAAAATGGAGACACCGACTTCAGCCAACCGCTGATGACCTTGTATTCTGCTGATGGCATACCCATCTGGATGGTACAGGCCAAAGACGCCGTACTGACCGAAGACAAAATGCTGTACCTAAAAGGTGAAGTGGAAGTCAATAGCCTGACCCCAGATTCCCAGTTGGAAAAACTGGAGACCAGTCAGGCCACGATCAATCTGACCACTCAGGATATTACGTCCGACACCAAAGTGACCGTCTATGGGGCAAACTTCACGTCGGTCGGACTGAAAATGCGCGGAAACCTACGTAACCGCACGGCCGAGCTGCAGGAACAGGTAAAATCCTACTATGAAATTAAAAAACCGTAACTTACTGGCAGTCTGTGCACTGCTGGCGCTGAGCCGGCCGGCCCTAGCGGTCAAAGGGGATACCGATCAACCGATCAATATCAACTCTGAACAGCAATCACTGGATCTGACCACTAACACCGTGGTGTTTACCGGTAATGTGGTGCTGACACAGGGCACCATCGATGTCAAAGCCAACAAAGTGGTGGTAGTCCGGCCCAAAGATGAAAAAGGCAAAGAGATCATCGAAGGCTTCGGTACTCCGGCGACCTTTTACCAGATGCAGGACAACGGCAAACCGGTCGAAGGCCATGCCGATAAGATTCGTTACGACTTGGGTAAGGACTTCGTGGAACTGATTGGGAATGCTGAGCTCAAACAATTAGATAGCAGCGTTAAAGCCGATCGCATTACCTATTTAATCCAAAAGCAACAGATGGATGCGTTCAGTAACAAAGGCCAGCGCGTGGTCACCGTATTGCAACCGTCACAATTGAATAACTCCAACAAGAAAAGTAGCAACTAAATGGCAGTCCTGAGCGCAGAAAATCTGGCCAAAAGCTATAAAGGCCGCAAAGTGGTGGTGGATGTCAGTTTGACGGTTAAATCCGGTGAGATTGTCGGTCTGCTCGGTCCTAACGGCGCAGGTAAAACCACCACCTTCTACATGGTAGTCGGACTGGTCGCCCGCGATAACGGCAGTATCAGCATTGATGGCAATGATATCAGCTTACTGCCGATGCATGCGCGCGCCCGACGCGGCATTGGCTATCTGCCTCAGGAAGCGTCTATCTTCCGCCGTCTCACCGTTTACAACAACCTGATGGCGGTGCTGGAAACCCGTAGCGATTTGGATCAACAAGGCCGTGAAGCACGCGCCGAAGAGCTGCTGGATGAATTTCATATCCAGCATATTCGCGACAGCTTAGGCCAAGCCCTGTCCGGGGGGGAACGCCGTCGGGTGGAGATTGCCCGCGCACTGGCGGCCAATCCTAAATTTATCTTGTTAGATGAACCTTTTGCCGGCGTTGATCCGATCTCGGTTATCGATATCAAGAACATCATCAAACATCTGCGCGATAGCGGATTGGGCGTTCTGATCACCGACCACAACGTCCGAGAAACGCTGGACGTGTGCGAACATGCCTACATCGTAAGTCAAGGACATATGATTGCGCATGGGACTCCAGCAGAAATTCTGGAAAATGAACATGTTAAACGGGTATATCTGGGTGACCAATTCCGTTTATAACGTAATATCATACTGAAAAGCGATGAGTTCCCGCTCTGACCGGGAAGTACGGATACCGAGGTTGCATGAAGCCAAGTTTACAACTCAAGCTGAGTCAGCAATTAGCAATGACACCGCAACTGCAACAGGCGATCCGCCTGTTGCAACTGTCAACGCTTGAGCTACAGCAAGAGATCCAACAGGCGCTGGAAAGCAACCCGCTGCTGGAGCTGGCTGACGATCTGGAAGAGATGCCACTGGATGCGCAGGCGCTGGCACACACGGCAGATAGCCCCGCCCAATCATCCTCGGCAGACTCTCAGGACTCGAGCGATGCCGACCAGTTACTAGACAGCCGCGATGCTCTGGAACAACAGGAGCTACCACAGGAATTACCGGTGGATGCCACCTGGGACGATCTCTATACCGCCGGTAATAACCTCACTGGAGTTGCCAGCAATGCCCCAGACAGCGATATTCCGTTGTATCAAGGGGAAACGAACGAAACCCTGCAAGACTACCTGCTCTGGCAGGCGGGGCTATCACGCCTGAGTGAAACCGACCACGCCATCGCTATTGCTATCATCGATGCGGTAGATGATGCCGGTTATCTGACCTTATCCTTAGAGGAGATCTTGGCCAGTCTCGGCAACGAGCAGGTGGAGCTAGACGAGGTGCAAGCGGTGCTAACCCGGATCCAGCACTTTGATCCGATCGGTACGGCCGCACGGGATTTACGTGAGTGCCTGCTGATCCAGCTTAATCAACTGCCTGCCGAAACCCCGTCATTGCCTCAGGCACGCCAGATAGTGTGTAATCATATCGAGTTACTGGCCAACCGCGATTTTCGTAGCCTGACACGAGAGACGCGGCTGAAAGACGACGATCTCAAAGCCGCCATTGCCTTGATCCAAACGCTCAACCCACGCCCCGGGCACCTGATCTCGCATAGCGAGACCGAATATGTCATTCCAGATGTGGCAGTACGCAAAATTGGCGGCGAATGGGTTGTCGAACTGAACAGCGATGCCACGCCACGTCTGTCCATCAACCAACATTACGCGGCCTTGTCACGCCAGATCAGCAACAGCAACGACGTGCAATTTATCCGCAGTAATCTGCAAGATGCAAAATGGTTGATTAAAAGTCTGGAAAGCCGTAATGATACTTTACTCAAAGTGGCTCGCTGTATTGTCGATCATCAGCAAGACTTCTTTGAGTATGGTGAAGAATCTATGAAGCCGATGGTGCTGGCCGATGTCGCCCAAACGGTGGAAATGCACGAATCAACCATATCACGCGTCACAACCCAAAAATATTTACATAGCCCACGCGGCATTTTTGAGCTTAAGTATTTCTTTTCAAGCCACGTTAGCACGGAAGATGGTGGCGAATGTTCATCCACGGCCATTCGGGCATTAGTCAAAAAGATGGTCGCGGCGGAAAATCCTGCGAAGCCGCTGAGCGATAGCAAAATCGCCTCAATGCTCGCAGACCAGGGGATCATGGTGGCACGGCGAACCATCGCCAAGTACCGTGAATCACTCGCGATACCCCCGTCGAATCAGCGTAAACGCTTGGTTTAAGACAACAGGATGAGGAAGACGCTTATGCAAATTAATCTGTCAGGTCATAATGTAGAAATTACAGAAGCGTTACGTGACTACGTCACCAACAAATTCAGCAAACTGGAACGTTTTTTTGAACATATCAACAATGTTCATGTCGTACTGACAGTCGAAAAAAATATTCAGGTTGCCGAAGCGACGCTACACGTCAATGCCGGCGAGCTGCATGCGTCCGCCGAGCATGAAACCATGTACGCGGCCATTGACCTGCTGATTGACAAGCTTGCGCGTCAGCTCACTAAACATAAAGACAAATTAAACAAGCAGTAATTATGCAACTTAGCTCAGTGCTGTCTCTGGACTGTACCCGTAGTGCGGTTCATTGCACCAGCAAAAAACGTGCTCTGGAAATCATCAGTGAGCTGGCCGCCAGTCGGCTCACTGTCGCTCCGCAAACCCTGTTTGAAGCCATGCTAGCCCGAGAGAAAATGGGCAGTACCGGCATCGGCAATGGGATTGCGATCCCGCACGGAAAAATGGAGCCGGGTACGACCACCGTGGCGGTGTTTATCCGTACCGAACAGCCGATCCCGTTTGATGCAGTAGACAATCAACCGGTCGATCTGCTGTTTGCCTTGCTGGTGCCCGAAGATCAGTGCCAACAACACCTACAAACCTTGTCGGCCGTGGCCAAGCGCCTGTCCGACAAGAGTGTATGTCGGCGCTTAAGAACAGCACTTTCTGATGAAGAGCTGTATCAGATATTGACTGAGGAATAATGGAGTCACGATCATGGTGTTAATGAT
This sequence comes from Plesiomonas sp., assembly GCA_051645985.1. Lineage (GTDB taxonomy): Bacteria > Pseudomonadota > Gammaproteobacteria > Enterobacterales > CAMTGL01 > Plesiomonas. The sequence continues at coordinate 3,959 of JBOFCH010000357.1, forward strand.
CGTCAGCGGACGTTCAGGTTCAGGCAAATCCGTGGCCCTCCGGGCCATCGAAGATATGGGGTTTTACTGCGTCGACAACCTTCCTGTCACGCTGCTGCCAGAACTGGCTCGCTCTCTGATGGATCGGCAGACCTCTGCCGCAGTCAGTATCGATGTGCGTAACTTGCCCAACTCACCGGCTGAGCTGGATAAGGCGCTGAACGACCTACCGGAAG
>JBOFCH010000358.1:0-4115 GCA_051645985.1 Plesiomonas sp.
CACTTAGTAGTTAAATTAGTCATAACATGATGTCAGCCTAAAAACCAGATATTTAAATAACTACTTTAAAATCATTGAATTACATGAACATAAAAACTTGGCACATAACTTGATTAGAATATGGCAGTGAATGCATTGCCGCAGAGCATTGATTGACCGTAGGGATGAGCCTGCCGGTGTGAGTGGCAGAAAATGAACGACAGTGAGTGATCCGCATCGTCGGAGCTTGAAATCAGGAGAACTAAAATGGGTGTTTTTTCACGTTTTGCTGACATTGTGAACTCCAACATTAATACGTTGTTGGATAAAGCCGAAGATCCACAGAAGCTGGTACGTCTGATGATCCAGGAGATGGAAGATACGCTGGTGGAGGTGCGCTCAACATCCGCGCATGCACTGGCCGAGCGTAAACAGCTGGAGCGTCGTATCACACATGCCCGTGCACAGGAAACCGAGTGGCAAGAAAAAGCCGAGCTGGCACTGCGTAAGTCACGCGAAGATCTGGCGCGTGCGGCGTTAATTGAGCGCCAAAAAATAGCAGAGCTGATCCGCGGTTTGGAGCAGGAGCTGGATGCGGTCGACAGCAGTATTCAACGTATGAGCGGTGAAGTGGCCGAGTTGGAGAAAAAGCTGACCGAGACGCGCGCCCGCCAGCAAGCTTTGCAGGTTCGTTATCAGGCCGCAGCGTCTTCTCGTTCTGTGCGTGGTCAGTTGGAAAATGCCCGTCTGGATGAAGCCATGGCCCGCTTTGAACAATTCGAGCGTCGTATTGATCACATGGAAGCGCAGGCCGATAGTATGAGTCTGGGTAAACAAAAGACGCTGCATGACGAATTTGCTGAATTGCAGGCCGATGATGATATCAGCCGTGAATTGGCGGCCTTGAAAGCCAAAATGCAGCAACAAGACCACGATTAAGATCATGATTAAGACCACGATTAAGATTAAGCGCAGTGAGTTTAGTTAGCCGTAATACCGTTACCTAGGCACAGTTAACTTAGCGCCGGGTCTGTCTGGGAGCGTGCTATTTAGCCGTAGTGATATTCACCATATTGGTTTTTGCCATTATTGGTTGAGCAATTTAGCCATCAGGGCAGCATGCTGCCCTGCATACTTAAAGGGAGTGTGACAATGGGAAGTTTTTTCCTTTCTGTTCCGTTAACGATTTTCTTCCTGTTTGTGGCGCCGGTGTGGCTGTGGCTGCACTATCGCAGCAAACGTGAATTGGGTGAAGGGTTGAGTCAGGAAGAGCGTCGTCGTCTGGAAGAGCTCACCCGTGAAGCGCAGCAGATGCGCGAACGGATCCGCTCGTTGGAAGTGATTTTAGATTCACAGCACCCGAACTGGAGAGAGCCATCATGACTGGCAACGGCAATCTGTATCGTTATCCGCGTGAGGGGAAAATTGCCGGTGTGTGCGCCGGATTGGCACACTATTTTGGCATTGAGGTTTGGCTGGTACGGATCATGGTGATCACCGTCTTTTTATTTGGTGGCGCCGGAATTGTCATTTTGGCGTACTTGGCAGCGTGGCTGTTTATGGATAAATACAGCGGTGAATGGGTGGCCGAAGAGGAGCCAGCCTTGAAATCTAAAACTTGGCAGGCGGGGGAATCGGCCCATCGCCGCGTTCAGACTCTCGCTCATGAGTTTACCGAGCTGGAAACCCAATTGCGTCGGTTGGAAGGGTATGTGACATCAGAAACCTTTAAGGTTCGAAACAAATTTCGTCAGCTGTAAGGCGTATAATCAGACAACCGTTCTGATCTGTTGTGAGTATGCATGAAAAATCTGATAAAAAATGAACTCTCGACCTTTGTCAATCGTGGTTTAGACCGGCATCTGCGTATTGCGGTGACCGGTCTGAGCCGCAGCGGAAAAACCGCATTTATTACTTCACTGGTTAATCAATTGCTGCATGTGAATGCTGGTGCACGTCTACCGCTATTTTCGGCGGTTCGGGAAGATCGCGTGCAGGGCATTAAGCGTATTCCGCAACGTGACTTATCCATTCCGCGCTTTGCCTATGATGAAGGCATGCTCAGTTTGCACTCTGATCCGCCGGCATGGCCGGTGGCAACCCGTGGCGTTAGTCAGATTAGGTTGAATATCCGTTATCGTCCGCAGCATTCGTTATTACGTCATCTAAGTGAATTGGCCACCTTGAATCTGGAGATCGTCGATTATCCGGGGGAATGGTTGCTGGATTTGCCGCTGCTGGAGCAAAGCTACCGTCAGTGGTCACAGCAGATGATGGATATGCTGCAAGGCGATCGCGCCGAATGGGCGCGGCCGTGGCTGACACTGGCAGCTACATGTGATCCTCATGCGCCAGCGGATGAGACTCTATTGGCCGAGATTGCCCGCGAATACACCGCTTATTTGCAGCGTTGCAAAGATGAAGGGTTGCACTTTATCCAACCGGGGCGTTTTGTGTTACCGGGAGAGCTGGCGGATGCGCCGGTATTGCAATTTTTCCCGTGGCCGGGCAAGCGTGGCCCATTTGGTGCATTGGATGATGCGGCGTTTGGTAAAGCAGATAAAAACAGTAACCTTGGGCTGCTCAACGCGCGTTTCGAGCACTATTGCCAACATGTGGTGAAGGGTTTTTATCGTGATCATTTTGCCCGTTTCGATCGCCAGATTGTATTGGTGGACTGTTTACAGCCACTGAATATCGGGCCGCAAGCGTTTAATGATATGCGAATGGCATTGGCGCAGCTGATGCAAAGTTTCCACTATGGCAAACGGACACTGTTGCGCCGTTTGTTTTCGCCTTGTATCGATAAACTGATGTTTGCCGCCACGAAATCTGATCACGTGACGCCAGATCAACATGCGAATCAGGTGTCACTGTTGCAGCAATTGGTGCAAGAAGCGTGGCAGAGCGCTGCCTTTGAAGGGATCGCGATGGACTGTATCAGCCTCGCCTCAGTGCAGGCGACCGAAGTGGGGCAGGTGCAGCATCAAGGTCGGACGATGAGCGCGTTGCGAGGCCATCGCTTTAGCGATGGTGAGCCGCTGCTGGTGTATCCGGGCGATGTACCGGCCAGATTGCCATCGGCGACCTTTTGGCAACAGCAACACTTTGACTTTGAATCATTTCGTCCACGAGTCAGTGCACCGGACGAGCCGCTACCGCATATCCGGATGGATGCGGCGATGGAGTTTTTATTGGGAGACAAGCTGCGATGAATACCCGTAAATCGGCAATAAATCCGGGCGCTGAACGCATGGCAGCACAGACCAACCCCGCACATCTGCATTCTGAGGCAGAAACACTGAACCCGAAGATCACCTTTGCTGAGCCACAGGTGGTGAATAGTGAAGAGATCTTACGTCCACAACAGACATTTGAGCAGGATGCGGCTTTTGTCCAAACCGGATTGAGTGAAACGGATCCGGTGCTGGATCAGCAAGTGACGCAGGCTTTGCAGCCACGCCGCAGTGTGTGGCGGCGTCTGCTGGGTGTCGGCTTACTGGGCTTTGGTGTGGCGGCGATCGGTCAAACCATCAACAGCGTGATCAATGCTTGGCAGGGCGGTGATTGGGTGCTGCTCACCGCGGCGGGAGCTGGTGGACTGGTTCTGGCGGCCGGGATTGGCTCGCTGGCTTCGGAGTGGCGACGTTTACTGACGTTACGTCGTCGTGAGCGTGAGCGTGAAGTGGCGACTGATTTACTGCACAGTCAGGGGATTGGCCAAGCGCGTCCGTTTTGCGAGAAGCTGGCACATCAGTCATTGCTGGATGCGCAACATCCGGTATTGCAGCGCTGGCGGGCGGAGTTACAAGATACGCACAATGATCAGGAAGTGATCCGCCTGTATGCCAGCATGGTACAGCCGGTGCTGGATAAACAGGCCCGTGCAGAGATCAGTCGCTATGCAGCCGAGTCGGCCGTGATGGTCGCTTGTAGCCCATTAGCGCTGGTGGATATGGCGTTTATCGCTTGGCGTAACTTGCGTTTGGTGAACCGGATTGCCAACCTGTACGGGATCGAGCTGGGCTATTTTAGCCGGGTACGCCTGCTGAAAATGGTCTTGTTTAACAGTGCCTTTGCTGGCGTGACCGATGTGGTACGTGATGTCGGTGTGGATCTGCTGTCGCAGGATATTA
>JBOFCH010000359.1:0-5561 GCA_051645985.1 Plesiomonas sp.
GCGCGGCGATGGTTTTCGGCATCACTTCGGACACAATCAATACCACCAAGGTCAGCACCCCAGTGGCAATCGCCACCCCGGCATCACCGTACAGGCGCATACCAATAATCGTCGCAATCGCTGAGGCGAGGATGTTGACCAAGTTGTTGCCGATCAGAATAAGGCTGAGCAGGCGATCGGGGCGCTGTAACAGTTGTTCGGCGCGCTTAGCGCCGCGATGTCCTTCTTTGGACATATGCCGCAACCGGTAACGGTTGAGCGACATCATGCTGGTTTCGGAGCCGGAAAAATAGGCAGAAATTAACAACATTAAAATCAGCACAAGAAAGAGTGTGCCGGTATGTATGTCGTCCAAGTAATGGTTCCTTTCGTCAGTAACAGTATTTCAGTAAAGACTATATCCAATAAAGACAACGTCTAAGGAAATGCTAAGGGGCATTTAAGCAAGGCAGTGTAGCAACAGCGACACGGTTTGCGTAAACACGGTTTTTATAAATATGTGCTACGCAGCGGAGAATCAAGCCGGTAGCTTCTGATAATCAGCGCAGGATCACTTCCTGCATAAAGCGGCTGCCAAAATAGGCCAGTGTCAATAAGAAGGCTCCGATCAGGCTGAAATAGACCATTCGGCGTCCACGCCAGCCTTGGCGAAAGTGTCCCCACAGCAGCACGCCATAGACCACCCACGCCAGCATCGACAAAATGGCTTTGTGCGATTTGCCTTGCGCGAACATATCTTGCAGGAAAAACCAGCCGCTGATCAGTGTCAAGGTCAGCAGCACTTCACCAATTAAGGTTATCTGAAACAGTTGCCGTTCGATGGTCATCAATGGCGGGAAAATCGGGCTTAGCGGTAAGCGTTTTTGCTTGAGGCGGTAATCCAACCACGCCAGTTGCAGGGCATACAAGGTGGCAATCATCAAGGTAGCATAGGCAAACAGCGCCAGCGTGATGTGCAGCAAAATCCCGGCATTATGCTCAAGGTGCGTAATAAAAGCCCCGGGCAGGAAACTGGCAGCCGCCAGATTGATGGCGGCAAAACTGTAGACCACCGGCATCAAAAACCAGACCCGATAACGCAGGAGCGACAAGGTCATCAGCAAGGTAATGATTAAACCGACCAGCGAAGCCACATTCATCAGGCTCAGGTTTTGTCCGCTGACAGCGCCAAAAATTAACTCTTGCAGCGTGAGGCTGTGAAATAGCAGGGCGAAACCGGCACAGGCAAACACGGCCCGGATATTCGGCCCGTTTTTACGCAGCAAACTCGGAATAATCAGCCCCAGACAGGCGGCATAACCCAGTAAGGCGAGTGTCGCGAAAATTGGCATAAGTCGGTGTCAGTGGTTGCATAACCTGATAGAAGATAGGCTAGTATACCGTTCCTTCTGCAATGCTCCAACCTTGTGACTGCCACATAAGCAGAATAATCAGGTATAATCCCCTCAATTATTAAGCCACACAGACCCTGTGCAAGCGGACACTGACTACGATGTTTGAGAATCTTTCTGATCGACTGTCGCGCACTCTGCGCAATATCAGCGGCCGTGGCCGACTGACTGATGAAAATATTAAAGACACCCTGCGTGAAGTACGCATGGCGTTACTGGAAGCGGATGTCGCTTTGCCCGTGGTACGTGATTTTATCAATCGCGTTAAAGAGCGTGCGGTTGGCCAAGAGGTCAACAAGAGCCTGACACCGGGTCAGGAGTTCGTGAAAATTGTACGTAACGAACTTGAAGCCGCGATGGGCGAAGCCAACAGTGACCTAAATCTGGCGGCACAACCGCCAGCCGTGGTACTGATGGCGGGTCTGCAAGGTGCCGGTAAAACCACCAGTGTGGCCAAACTGGGTAAGTTCCTGCGTGAGCGTAAGAAGAAAAAAGTGCTGGTGGTGTCGGCGGACGTGTATCGCCCGGCGGCGATCAAACAGCTGGAAACCTTGGCCGAAAGCGTTGATATCGATTTCTTCCCGTCTGATCCGCAGGAAAAGCCGCTGGCGATTGTGAATAAAGCGCTACAGCACGCCAAACTGAAGTTCTACGATGTGCTGCTGGTGGATACCGCCGGTCGTTTGCACGTCGATGGCGAGATGATGGACGAGATCCAGCAGCTGCACGCGGCCATCAATCCAATCGAAACCCTGTTTGTGGTTGATGCCATGACCGGTCAGGATGCGGCTAATACCGCGAAGGCGTTTAACGAAGCGCTGCCACTGACTGGGGTGATTTTGACCAAAGTGGATGGTGATGCCCGTGGTGGTGCGGCGCTGTCTATCCGCCATATCACCGGTAAGCCGATTAAATTCCTCGGTGTGGGTGAAAAAACCGATGCGCTGGAGCCATTTTTCCCAGATCGTGTCGCCTCCCGAATCCTTGGTATGGGCGATGTACTGTCGCTGATTGAAGATTTGGAGCGTAACGTTGACCGCGAACAGGCCGAGAAAATGGCCGAGAAGTTCAAGAAGGGCGATAATTTCGACCTTGAGGACTTTCGCGATCAGCTGCAACAGATGCGCAATATGGGCGGCATGATGAGCATGCTGGAAAAACTGCCGGGTGCCGGTCAGCTGCCAGATAACATCAAAGCGCAGATGGATGACAAGGTCACCGTGAAGATGGAAGCGATGATCAACTCCATGACCCGTGCCGAGCGCCGCCATCCTGATATCATTAAAGGGGGCCGCAAGCGCCGGATCGCCATGGGTGCCGGTGTTCAAGTGCAGGACGTTAACCGTCTGCTCAAGCAGTTTACCGAGATGCAGCGCATGATGAAGAAAATGCGTAAAGGTGGCATGGCCAAAATGATGCGTGGCATGAAAGGTATGATGCCACCGGGTATGTTAGGCCGTTAATTATTGCCGTAGCGGTGCCTTGACAGGTACCGCAGGTGTAAATCCGTTAAGGCAGGTTGCTTTTTACCCTGAAACGAGTAAAATTCGACAGCTTTTTCGCAGACCCCGGAGTCCGACCCTCAATACGGTCTCTGGGTGTTTTTGTTAATATAAGAGGACGTTATGGTAACTATTCGTTTGGCACGTGGCGGCGCTAAAAAGCGTCCGTTTTATCAAGTAGTCGTAACTGACAGCCGTTGTGCACGTGATGGCCGTTTCATCGAAAGCGTGGGTTTCTTCAACCCAATCGCTGCTGGTGCGGCTGAAAAGGTTCGTCTGGACCTGGATCGTATCAACCATTGGCTTGGCCAGGGCGCTACTGTAAGCGACCGTGTTGCTAAGCTGCTGAAAGACGCGCAGAAAGCTGCGTAATCCGTCTGGGTGGTTCTGATGAGTAAGCTGCTTGAGCCTGTGGTGCTTGGGAAACTGGGTTCTACATACGGTATCCGTGGTTGGCTCAGGGTGTACTCCTCCACCGAGGATTCGGAAAGTATTTTCGAGTACCAACCTTGGTTCTTGAAAACAGGGGGTCAATGGCGTGAGGTGGAGCTGGAAAGCTGGCGTCACCACAACAATGACCTGATCATCAAGCTGAAAGGCATTGATGATCGTGAAACAGCCCACGCAATGACTAATGCAGAAATTGCCGTGGATGCTTCACAGCTACCTAAGCTGGAAGAAGGTGACTATTACTGGCGTGACCTGATGGGTTGCAAGGTAGTAAACACCAATGGTTATGAGTTTGGTAAAGTCATTGACATGATGGAAACCGGCTCTAACGATGTTCTGGTGGTGAAGGCAAACCTGAAAGATGCTTTTGGAATCAAGGAGCGGTTAATTCCGTTCCTCGATGGGCAGGTTATCAAAAAAGTCGATCTCGCTACTCGAACTATCGAAGTAGATTGGGATCCTGGTTTCTGACCCGGGACAGAGCAATCTGTCTGACGAGAATTGGCACTAAATCTATGTGGATAGGCCGAAACCTATGTGGATAGGAATAGTAAGCTTGTTCCCTGAGATGTTCCGTACAGTGACCGATTTCGGGGTAACCGGCCGAGCGGTAAAAAATGGCCTGCTCAGCATTGAGTGCTGGAATCCTCGCGATTTTACGCACGACCGGCATCGCACTGTCGATGACAGACCTTTCGGGGGCGGGCCGGGCATGTTGATGATGGTGCAACCCTTACGGGATGCAATTCATGCAGCGAAAGCGGCAGCAGGTGATGGGGCGAAGGTAATCTATCTCTCGCCTCAGGGACGCACACTGGATCAGTCTGGTGTGAGTGAGCTGGCAACAAATGAGAAGTTGATTCTGGTTTGTGGCCGCTACGAAGGCATAGATGAGCGCGTGATCCAAACCGAAGTTGACGAAGAATGGTCAATCGGCGATTACGTTCTCAGTGGCGGTGAGTTACCTGCCATGACGCTGTTGGATGCAGTCGCGCGGTTTGTTCCGGGTGTACTGGGCCATCAGGCGTCCGCAGAGGAAGATTCCTTTGCGAACGGGTTACTGGACTGTCCGCACTATACCCGGCCCGAGGTATTAGATGGGATGCAAGTGCCGCCGGTTTTATTATCGGGGAATCATGCAGAAATTCGTCGCTGGCGATTGAAACAATCGCTGGGCCGTACTTGGCTGAGAAGACCTGAGCTTCTAGAAAGCCTAGCTCTGACTGACGAGCAAGCGGTGCTCCTGACTGAGTTCCAAGAGGAACATCAGGGCAGTGAGCAGAACTAAAGATTCAGTTAATTCTAGGGTTAAGAGAGAATTATGAGCAATATCATTAAGCAACTGGAACAAGAACAACTGAAACAAAACGTACCGGCGTTCCGTCCTGGTGACACCGTTGTGGTACAGGTTTGGGTTGTTGAAGGTGACAAAAAGCGTCTGCAGGCATTCGAGGGCGTGGTAATCGCTAAGCGTAACCGCGGTCTGCACTCTGCATTCACCGTACGTAAAATCTCCAACGGCGAAGGTGTTGAGCGTGTGTTCCAGACTCACTCTCCACTGATCGACAGCGTTGCTGTTAAGCGTCGTGGTGCTGTGCGTAAAGCGAAACTGTACTACCTGCGTGAGCGTTCTGGTAAGTCTGCTCGTATTAAAGAGCGTCTGAACTAATCGCTGCGCGATACGTTCTCAAAATAGTGCATACTATTTATAGCGGTTGGCGAGAGCTGACCGCTTTTTTTATCCCTGTTATTTGGGGTTAAGCGGTTTTTTCTCCATTTCCCTTAGTTGTGATACTGCGCCGGTATGGTGGGTATCGCGGATTGCGCTGGGAGTGAGCGGGGCTTACCGTTTCTGTCTTCTGTCTTCTGTCTTCTGTCTTCTGTCTTCTGTCTTCTGTCTTCTGTCTTCTGTCTTCTGTCTTCTGTCTTCTGTCTTCTGTCTTCTGTCTTTTGGTTAGCGATCCCACCGTGTAAATTTTTTGCGCTGAACCTTTTCAATTTCTGTTGTCTCAATCAATATAGACAAGCCCGTAGGGTGAGTATTGAGGTGTGCAGGAGATGATGAAACGAATTCTGGCTGCGGTGACGCTGGCGTTGTCCGCATCATGCAGCTATGCGGCTGAGGAGCCGATCACAGTGCAGGGTATGTACGTGTGGGGTGAAGGGGTGGAGACGTTCCAGCCGTGTAATGACCCGAGCGTATTCTGGCTGAATGGGG
>JBOFCH010000360.1:0-1779 GCA_051645985.1 Plesiomonas sp.
TAAATCGCGGCGTAGGCACTATTGCCAGTCGTTTAGGCGTAACCAGCGCAATGGGGCATATCGGTAACTCAATCGGAGGCCTGCTGTGATAGACCTCTCGCTACCAAACGGCTTGCAGATCACAGGCGCGGAACATCCCGCGCCAAACTATCAAATCCTAATCGGCGGCAAAGACATCTCGCCTGACATCAGGCCGCGCTTAATCGGCCTGACACTAACAGACGCCCGTGGCTTTGAAGCGGATACAGTAGAACTGTCGCTAGATGATTCAGACGGAAAGCTAGAAATGCCGCCACGCGGCGTAAAAATGCGCGTGTTCCTCGGGTGGCGTGGAAAGCCATTGGTTGATAAAGGTGAATTCACCATTGACGAACTGGAGCATAACGGCGCGCCAGATACGCTAACCATTCGCGGTAAATCCGCCGATTTGCGCGGCAGCATGAACAAGCTGGTATCCCGTAGCTGGCATGAAACTACAGTGGGTGACATCGTTAAGCAACTGGCGGAAAAGCACAGCTTAAAGCCAGCGTGTGCGGCAGAACTCCAAAGCATTGCGATAGCCCACATTGACCAATCACAAGAAAGTGACCTTGCGTTCCTGACTCGGCTATCAAAAATGTACGGAGCCATTGCCACAGTTAAAGCCGGCCGATTGCTGTTTATCGCCCCCGGTAAATCCGTATCTGCAAGTGGCAAGCCGTTGCCACCGCTCCACATCACCAGAAGCAGCGGTGATCAACATTCGTTTTCCGTGGCAGACCGAGATGCGTACACCGGCGTGGTCGCATACTGGCATGACCCAAAAACAGGGAAAACGTCCACCACATCAGCACGCCAGAAAAAGAAAGCAGAAGAGCCGTTGCCGGTCGGCGTAACCGTAAACAAGAAAGACAAAGAGCTACTGGTAGGCGATAGCGAAAACGTAAAAACGTTGCGCCATATCTACGCCAACAAACAAAACGCAATGCGTGCGGCCATGTCAGAGTGGAGCAAGTTGCAGCGTGGTGTTGCTGAGTTTTCTATCACCTTAGCGAACGGCATGCCGGAGGCATTCCCAGAACAGCCGGTAACGGTGTCAGGGTTTAAGCCGCAGATTGATGCTGCTGATTGGGTAGCTGTAAAGGTGGTGCATAACGTCACTGATTCAGGCTACACAAGCCAGATATCCTTCGAAGTATCAGTGAAAGAGTTGCCGGATGTGAACGGCGATGACAGCGAATAAAAATGGCGGCAGGTGCCGCCATTTTTATTATTACTGCTAATCTGCCGCCATTTTGCCGCCACTAATGAAAGATTGATGTGTAACTAATTGAATTTAAATGGTGTTTTCACTTAATCGTCAAAACAAATTGTTACATTATTTTTTGCGGGATGGCAGAGAGATACTCGTGAGATGGGCGATAAATGGCGATGTATCAGTACGGAAAAGTACGGAAATTTGTCCCCATCATGGTGAATCCATAGCCATCTTCCGCGGAACCTGCGGGATAATGCATAAATCTTGTACTTTCCGGATGCAGAATAGCTATTACATTCGCTGTCATCTGGTATGATGAGATGGTAAGCAAAAAATATAATAGATGGATAACGCATATCATGGTAATTAAGGCTCAAAGCCCCGCCGGATTCGCAGAAGAGTACATTGTTGAAAGCATCTGGAACAACCGTTTTCCGCCCGGCTCTATTGTCCCGGCAGAGCGCGAGTTATCTGAGCTGATTGGGGTGACCCGTACCACACTGCGTGAGGTGTTACAGCGGTTGGCGCGTGATGGTTGGTTG
>JBOFCH010000361.1:0-1661 GCA_051645985.1 Plesiomonas sp.
TAGCGTCTCATCAAGACGTTCTATCGCATTGCTAACCCCATAAAACAGCGGCCATTTTGGCCGCTGTTTTACTTATGCCATGTTGCATCACATCCGGTCACATCGCATCACGTCATGTCACGTCAGTAGGTCACGTCAGTATTTATCCGGTGATTAAGCGGGTATTTAGAATAAAATCCGTGAAATGAGAGGCTGATCCGCACGACAGGACATATGTCCTCTGCAACGTCGGTAGCACCGCCGTACACTGCCACCACGCCGCCGTCAGTCGTGCGCCGATTTGGTTGTTAGAGGAATGAAGTAATGACAGCACACATCAATGCTCAGCCTGGTGATTTTGCCGAAACCGTCATTATGCCGGGCGATCCGCTACGCGCCCGTTATATTGCGCAAACTTACCTAACCGATGTCCGTGAAGTGACTAATGTCCGTAACATGTTGGGTTATACCGGTTTTTATCAGGGCAAGCGTATCTCCGTGATGGGACACGGCATGGGTATTCCATCCATGGTGCTGTATGCCCATGAACTGGTGAACGATTTTAACGTCAAACGCATTATTCGCATCGGTAGCCTGGGTGCGACGCAGCGTGATGTCCAGATGCGAGATGTGATTTTGGCCGTTGCCGCAGGCACCGATTCACCGACCAATGCCAAGCGCAGCGCTGGCTATCACATGGCCACATCGGCCGATTTTAATCTGCTGCATCGAGCCTATACGTTGGCCAAGGAAAAGCATATTCCGGTGCGTGCCGGTAACGTGTTTACCGGTGATCTGTATTACGATCCAGATGAAAACCTGATCCCGGCGCTGGAGAAATTTGGTGTGCTGGGTATCGACATGGAAGTGGCCGGCCTGTACGGTCTAGCGCATCAACAGGGGATCGAAGCGCTGGCTATCCTCACCGTGTCTGACCACTGCCTGACAGGGGAAGAAACCACTGCCGAAGAGCGTCAGCTGTCGTTTAATCATATGATCGAACTGGCGCTGGAGACGGCATTGTCCTGCTAATAGGTTGTCTTGCTAATAGCGAGTACCAAAGCCGCCACATCGTACCCTTCAATATCAGTACGGGATAATAACAATGAAAAATAAACTCTCACTTACCGCCATTAGCTTTCTGGCAAACTTTGTTATGGCCGGGTTTGCCACCCAATTTGGCATGCTGATAGAGCCGATTGCGGCTAAGTTTGCAGCGCCGGTCAACGATGTGGCGGCCATTTTCTCACTGCTCAATGGCGGCGCGCTGGCAGGAACCATCGCCGCCTTTTTTCTGATTGAACGAATCGGCATCAAACGTATTACCTTGCTCAGTTATACGCTGATTGCCCTGAGCGCCTTGACCTTGCATCTAACCGGTTCGCTGGCGGTGGTGATGGCCGCGATGACCGTGATTGGCTTTTGTGGTGGGGTGGGGCTGTGCATTGCTGGTACCATCGTGGTGGCCGTATGGAAAGACAAACTGCAAAGCACCATGCTGGTGGTACAAGATGCGACCTTTAACGTTGCCGGCGTCGTTTTCCCGTTGGTGACAACTTATACGTTGACGCGTTCGATGTCATGGAGCTACAGCTACCTGACCGTGGGTGGTGTAGCGCTGGTAACCATGCTGATTGCCGCGCTCACTAACTTCCGCCGCTGCGAGCAAAGTGCTGATAGCA
>JBOFCH010000362.1:0-2242 GCA_051645985.1 Plesiomonas sp.
TATGCCACCTCACGCTACAGCTTGGTCGAGTTGCAGCCAAAAACCGGCCGCAAGCATCAGCTGCGTCGTCATATGAGCCACCTGCGCCATCCGATCATGGGCGATACTACCCATGGCGATCTTAAGCAAAATCGAGCGCTGAAAGAGCATTGTGGTGCCAGTCGTTTGATGTTGCACGCCAGCAGTCTGACCCTGCCACATCCGGTCACCGGTGAGCTATTGCAGATTCATGCGCCGTGGGATGACACCTGGCAGAGCCTGATGCAACAATTTGGCTGGCCGGCGCAAAATCCTGTGACATAACCGGCTTGCACAAAACCCCGCCACACGGCAGGATGAGTTAACTTTCATTACCAAGGGAACTCTATGGCTAGGGTGGGGATCTTTGTCGGCACCGTGTATGGCAACGCACAACTGGTGGCTGACGAGGCCGAACGGATTTTACGTACCGCAGGGCATGACGCCAATATCTATGAGGAAGGCTCGCTGGAAGACTGGCAGCAGTACCTCGAAGCTGTGGTACTGGTGGTAACATCGACCACCGGACAAGGTGATTTACCGGATACCATTGCGCCTTTATATCTGGCGATGCAAGAGCCGGGATTGTGGCAGCCAAACCTGCGTTATGGCGTGATTGCATTAGGTGACAGCAGCTATGAAACCTTCTGCGGTGCCGGGCGCAAGTTTGATGCATTGTTACAAGAGCAAGGCGCACAGCGCGTAATGAACCGTCTGGAGTTGGATGCTACCGAGCATCCGGAGCCGGAAATATCCGCCCGTCCGTGGATTGAAGCTTTTTCCGACGTTCTGTAGAGTTTTCACACACTGCTCAGCATTTCAGCCGCCCACTGAGTGGCGGCTGTGCCGATAGCTTCATTACAGGTGGTTACCTTTTCCACCTGCTGACACGTTTAGTTAATCGATTTCCTACAAATAATCTGTAAATAGTCATATAAAACTGTGATCGCTAACACGTTATTCAGTCGGCGCTTGCCGTTTTAATGGCGACTCTGAGAAAATAGATCTCCGATTTCATTCTTCCGCCCTGCTAATCTCCAGGAGTAGAACATGCCTTCTCGCAAAGAACTTGCTAATGCCATCCGTGTACTGAGTATGGATGCAGTACAAAAAGCCAACTCTGGCCACCCAGGCGCCCCGATGGGGATGGCTGATATTGCCGAAGTTCTGTGGCGTGATTTTCTGAAACACAACCCAAGTAACCCGGCTTGGGCTGATCGTGATCGTTTCGTGCTGTCTAACGGCCACGGCTCTATGCTGATTTATAGCTTGCTGCACCTGAGCGGTTATGACCTGTCTATCGAAGATTTGAAGCAATTCCGTCAGTTGCACTCGCGCACTCCAGGTCACCCGGAGTACGGTTATGCACCGGGTATTGAAACCACCACCGGCCCTCTGGGTCAGGGGATCACCAACGCCGTGGGTATGGCGATGGCGGAAAAAGCACTGGCTGCCCAGTTTAACCGTCCGGGCCATGACATCGTTGACCACTTCACTTACTGCTTCTTGGGTGATGGCTGCCTGATGGAAGGTATTTCTCATGAAGCCTGCTCACTGGCCGGTACTCTGGGTCTGGGCAAGTTGGTGGCATTCTATGATGACAACGGGATCTCTATCGACGGCTACGTCGAAGGCTGGTTCACTGATGATACCGCCATGCGTTTTGAGTCTTACGGCTGGCACGTAGTGCGTGGCGTAGATGGTCATGATGCGGCAGCGATCAAAGCGGCAGTAGAAGAAGCGCAAGCGGTGACTGACAAGCCATCGCTGATCATCTGCAAAACCATCATCGGTTTTGGTTCGCCGAACAAGTCTGGCTCCCACGATTGCCACGGTTCACCGCTGGGCGACAAAGAAATCGCGGCAGCGCGCGAATTCCTGGGCTGGAAAGAAGAGCCGTTTGTTATCCCGACTAACATCTATGCTGAGTGGAATGCCAAAGAAAAAGGCCAAGCCCAAGAACAGCAGTGGGATAGCAAGTTTGCTGCTTACCGCGCCGCGTTCCCTGAGCTGGCGGCTGAGTTTGAGCGTCGCGTGATCAAAGGCGAACTGCCAGCCGATTGGGCGGAGAAATCACAAGCGTTCATTGAGCACCTGCAAGCTAACCCAGCCAAGATTGCGAGCCGTAAAGCGTCACAAAACGCGCTGGAAGCATTCGGTAAGCTGCTGCCAGAATTCATGGGCGGCTCTGCTGACTTAGCGCCGTCTAACCTGACCATGTGGT
>JBOFCH010000363.1:0-6730 GCA_051645985.1 Plesiomonas sp.
TATGTTGCCCCACATCAGAATGAGGAAAATACGATGCCTAGCCGTACCGCAGGTAAAGCGCTCCGTACGTATAACGTCGCCCATTGGGGCGGTGGCTATTTTGATGTGAATGAGCTGGGACACATTACCGTGTGTCCGAACCCGGAGCGTCCGGATGCCCGCGTTGATCTGGCTGATTTGGTTCGCCAGCTACAAAGCGAAGGGCAGCAGATGCCGACCCTGTTCTGCTTCCCGCAGATTTTGCAACATCGCCTGCGTTCAATTAACGCCGCGTTTAAACGTGCGCGCGATGATTTTGGCTACGACAACAATTACATGCTGGTGTATCCGATTAAAGTTAACCAGCATCGGCGCGTGATTGAGTCACTGGTGCAAGCCGGTGAGCCGTTGGGGCTGGAAGCTGGCTCCAAGGCTGAACTGATGGCGGTCATGGGGCATGCCGGTTTGACCCGCAGTCTGATCGTTTGTAACGGGTATAAAGACCGCGAATACGTGCGTACCGCCCTGATTGGCGAAAAGCTCGGTCACAAAGTGTATCTGGTGATCGAAAAGCTGTCTGAGATCCAACTGGTGTTGGACGAAGCACGCAAGCTGAATGTCAAACCGCGTCTGGGCGTGCGGGCGCGTCTGGCCTCACAAGGCTCAGGTAAGTGGCAGTCCTCGGGCGGCGAGAAGTCCAAGTTTGGTCTGTCTGCCGAGCAAGTTTTGACGCTGGTGGAGATGCTGCGCAGCGCTGATAGCCTCGACAGCCTGCAATTGCTGCATTTCCACTTAGGCTCACAGCTCGGCAACATCCGCGATGTCGCGACCGGTGTGCGGGAAAGTGCGCGTTTTTATGTCGAGTTGCACAAGCTGGGCGTCAACATCCAGTGCTTCGATGTCGGCGGTGGTCTGGGCGTGGATTACGAGGGGACGCGTACCCAATCAGATTGCTCGGTTAACTATGGCCTGAACGAGTATGCCAGCACCGTGGTGTGGGGCATCGGCGAAGCCTGTCGTCAGAACCATTTGCCGCATCCTTTGATCATCACTGAATCCGGTCGCGCGACGACCGCGCACCATGCGGTATTGGTGTCTAACGTCATTGGTATTGAGCGCCATGATCCGAGTGAGCCATTGCCACCGGCTGTCGATGCGCCACGCGTGCTACACAGCATGTGGGAAACGTGGCAGGAGCTGTGTCAGTCCCGCGACAAGCGCTCCTTGCGCGCGTGGCTGCATGAGAGTCAGTTTGACTTGTCAGATGTACATACCCAGTACTCGGTCGGAGTGCTGAATCTGGCCCAGCGCGCCTATGCCGAGCAGCTGCATCTGGCCCTGTGCATCAAGATCAACGAGCTGTTAAGCCCGAATAACCGTGCGCATCGTCCAGTGATTGATGAGCTGCAAGAGCGTCTGGCGGACAAGTTGTACGTTAACTTTTCGTTGTTCCAATCCATGCCGGATGCGTGGGGCATCGATCAACTGTTCCCGGTATTACCTCTGGAGCACCTGAACGAAGCACCAACCCGTCGTGTGGTACTGTTGGATATCACCTGTGATTCTGATGGTGCTATCGATCAGTACATTGATGGCGATGGCGTGGAAACCACCATGCCGATGCCAGAATATGATCCGGAAAATCCACCGCTGCTGGGCTTTTTCATGGTTGGCGCCTACCAGGAGATCTTGGGCAACATGCATAACCTGTTTGGTGATACCGCCAGTATGGATGTGCAGGTGTTCGAAAACGGTGATGTGGAAGTGTACGCCTCCAGTGATGGCGATACCGTGGCCGGTATGCTGGAATACGTGCGCCTAGAGCCGGAGACTTTGCTGACGCGTTACCGCGAACAAGTCGCGGCATCGGGCCTGCCAGCAGAAGAACAAGCGGCTTACTTGACGGAACTGGAAGCAGGTCTTTACGGTTATACATATTTAGAAGAAATTTAATGCTGGATGGCAGGCGTGCCTGCCATTAGAATCCACGGTTGCCAGCCGCGATGGGATCGTGGCGCACTGTTCTTTTTAAGTTGAGGTATTTATGAGCACCCTGGGTAATAAACCAGATATGTCTCTGGTTTCCAACGCGTTCGGTTTCCTGCGTCTGCCATTGAACTTTATGCCATATGACAGCGACGCCGATTGGGTGATTACTGGTGTTCCATTTGATATGGCAACCTCTGGCCGTGCGGGTGCCCGCCACGGTGCAGGTGCAATGCGTCAAGTTTCTACCAATCTGGCGTGGGAACATAACCGCTTCCCGTGGAACTTCGATTTCCGTGATCGCCTGAAAGTGGTTGACTGTGGTGACGTGGTCTTCAACTTCGGTGATGCCCGTGACATGAGCGAAACCTTGCAGGCGCATACCGAAAAACTGCTGGCTGCGGGTAAACGCTGCCTGACTTTCGGTGGTGACCACTTCGTGACTCTGCCACTGCTGCGCGCTCACGCCAAGCATTTCGGTACCATGGCGCTGATCCACTTTGATGCGCACACCGATACCTATGCATGGGGTGCCGAGTTCGACCACGGCACGATGTTCTACACCGCGCCGAAAGAAGGTTTGATCGACCCAACCAAATCGGTACAAATTGGTATTCGTACCGAGTATGACCGTGACAACGGTTTCACTGTACTGGATGCGCCACAAGTGAACGACCGCACTGCGGACGATATCGTGGCTCAGATTAAATCTATCGTGGGCGACATGCCGGTATACCTGACTTTCGATATCGACTGTCTGGATCCCGCACACGCACCAGGTACCGGTACTCCAGTGATCGGTGGGATCACTTCTGACCGCGCTCTGAAGATTGTTCGTGGCCTGCAAGGTCTGAACATCGTCGGTATGGACGTCGTAGAAGTCTCCCCAGCCTATGACCACGCTGAGATGACTTCTCTGGCGGCGGCAACGCTGGCGCTGGAAATGCTGTACGTTCAGGCAGCGAACAAAGGCGAATAATGACGTCTTCGCGAAACTGAAAAAAAGCCCCGTCTGAGTACGGGGCTTTTTGTTAGCAATGATTTGTCCTTCGGTAGGGCACCGTGGCGTTGTCGCTAGCGTTGCGCGGTCAACTTTTCCAAATCAGCTTCAATTTCTGCAATCTTGTTAGCTACCACTTTTTCCAAGTGGCGTAAATCGCCCACAATTTTCTGCTTTAACTCCACTTCGCTCAACGTGCGGCCCGCACTGGTTAAGCTACTGCTGCTGTTACCGGTGACATGCTCTAACTCATCGAGTAAATAACGCAGATTCGGATTAATTTCACTGACCGCCTGATAGTGCGCCGGCTGGCCATCTACTGGCAGGGTTTTATGCGGCCGTGGATATTTGAATTTGACGCTTTTGGCGAAAAACTCGCCTTTTTCTTTCTGGAAATAGATTTTCAGAATATCGAAGTCAGCTTCCTGCCGCAGGCTATAACGGTCAATCTCGAGCGGATGGGTAATGCCAAGCTTTTTCAGATTCTCATACATAAAACGCACCGTTTTGTTTTTTATCAGTCATCCATACCAAACAGCATGCGTCAGCCGCGTTTTTTTTGCTGTGATCCTGCGAAGGAAAATGAATGCTGAAAAAAGGTAGCCAGAGTGTTACGCCAAGGACGGGGCAGGACGCAGTCATGTCGCTGAGCGTAACGCTTAGCCAAGAAAAAACCCGGCGATGCCGGGTTTGAATAAAAGAGAGTGCGAAGAAGTTTACGAATGGGCTGTGTCGTTATGGCGGCAGAACTTAGTCGATGCTGCGCAGCAGCTCGTTGATGCCCACTTTGCTGCGGGTTTTGGCGTCAACTTTCTTCACGATCACCGCACAATACAGGCTGTACTTGCCACACTTGGAAGGCAGGCTGCCTGAAACGACTACAGAGCCAGCCGGTACGCGGCCGTAATGGATTTCGCCGGTTTCGCGATCATAAATACGGGTACTCTGGCCGATAAACACGCCCATCGAGATCACCGATCCTTCTTCCACGATCACGCCTTCCACCACTTCGGAGCGCGCACCGATAAAGCAGTTATCTTCGATGATGGTCGGGTTGGCTTGCAGCGGCTCCAGTACGCCACCGATGCCGACGCCGCCGGACAGGTGCACGTTTTTACCGATCTGCGCGCATGAACCTACGGTGGCCCAGGTATCCACCATGGTGCCTTCATCCACAAACGCACCGATGTTGACGTATGACGGCATCAGCACGGTATTGCTGGCAATGTGCGCGCCTTTACGCACGGTGGCGGATGGCACTACACGCATGCCTTCTTGTTCGAAGCGGGCCTGATCGTACTCGGCGAATTTCAGTGGCGCTTTATCAAAGTAACGGGTTTCGGCGCCATCAATCACTTGGTTTTCGTTGATGCGAAAAGAGAGTAAAACGGCTTTTTTCAGCCATTGATGCGTCACCCACTCACCGTTAATCTTCTCGGCAACCCGCTGTTTGCCCTGATCCAACAACTCAATCACCTGAGCGACGGCATCGCGCAGTTCGGCCGTGGCGTTAGCCGGCGTGATTTGCGCGCGCTCTTCAAAGGCCTGTTCAATAATGGTTTGCAAATGGTTCATGCTTCATCCTGTCTGAGTTGAGTCCGTAAACATAGTCTGGCGCTCCCCGCACCGCATCAGGGGTCGTGGTGGGCGTGGGGATAACGAATTAATTAATCCTACAGTTGTATCACACTTTTTCGCTCTGGTTGAGCGCGGCGATCAGTCGCCGACGTAAATCCTCGCAGGTCGCGGGAGCCAACGGTTTGCGCTCGTGATCGCTTAAGATAAACAAGTCTTCTACACGCTCACCGATGGTGGTGATTTTGGCTCCACGCAGCGAGACGCCGGTATCAGCCAGTACCGCGCCCACTTGGGCCAGCAAGCCCGGTGTATCCAGCGCGACCAGCTCCATCAGGGTACGCTTGTTGCCACGCGCCGGCAGGAAGCTGATCTCGGTTGGAACACTAAAATGTCGCAGCCGAGAGGACGGACGGCGGGTACGCCGTGGTGAACACTCTGGCTCACCGAGTGCTTTTTCCAGTGCGTGGCGTAGGCTGTCATGGCGATCGGGGGCCAGCGGTGAGCCGTCTGGTTCGAGCACCACAAAGGTATCGAGCGCATAACCATCGCGGCTGGTGATGATCTGGGCATCGTGAATACTGAGGTTGCGCCGATCCAGCTCACCGGCCACGGTGGCAAACAGCCGCGGTTGATCCGGGCAATAGATGAAAATTTCGGTACCGCCACGGCTCGCATGACGGCTGACCAGCACTTGGGTTTGCTCTTGCGGCGCATTGAGCAGCGCCTTGGCATGCCATGCTAACTGGCGCGGAGTATGACGCAGGAAGTAATCGGCGCGGCAGCGTTGCCACAGCGCTTGTAGTGCGGTTTCATCGGTATTTTCCATGCGCAGCAAGGCCAGTGCTTGCTCGCGGTTGTGGCGGATCCGAATGCGCACATCCAGCCCGTTCTCCAACCCTTGGCGCAGTTGGCGCTCGGTGGCGAAATACAGCTCACGCAGCAAGGTCTGCTTCCAGCTGTTCCACAAGGTTTCATTGGTCGCACAGATGTCGGCCACCGTTAGGCATAATAGGTAGTTCAAGTGCTCTTCATGGCGCACTTCACCGGCGAACGTGCGTACGACTTCTGGATCATGAATATCACGGCGCTGCGCGGTGACCGACATCAAAAGGTGATGCTGTACCAGCCACGCGACCAAACGCGCATCGGCTTCGCCGTAGCCATGTAAGTGACAAAATTGGTAGGCATCGTCACTGCCCAGTTGCGAGTGATCGCCACCACGCCCTTTGGCGATATCGTGGAACAGGGCGCTGAGTAATATCAGCTCCCGAGATGGCAAGCGCGGGAACAGCTCCACACATAGGGGATGCTGTTGGCGCTGTGGCTCATCGGCAAAGCTTTCCAGTTTGAGTAGTACGCGAATGGTGTGTTCATCCACCGTATAAGCATGGAACAGATCAAACTGCATCTGGCCGACAATCTGGCTCCACTGTGGCAAGTAGGCGGCCAGCACGCCGTGATGGTGCATTGGCAAAAAGGCTCGTGCAATGGCGCCCGGCTGAGCTAGCAGGGCAACAAAGCGTGCACGCGCCGCCGGGTTATCGCACAGGTAGCCTTGTAAGTTGCGCCGCGCAAAGCGTAATTGGCGCAAGGTGGTGGAGTAAATGCCGCTGATCTGGCGGTTACGCGCCAGATGTAAGAACAGATCGAGAATGGTTTCCGGATGGGTAATGAAATGCTGTGGATCGCACACATCAATCCGGTTACCGCGCAGTTGAAAATGGGCATCTAACGGTTGCGGCTTTTCATTGGCACTGAGCGACAAAATGGCTTCATCAAACAGTTGCAGCAGCATCTCGTTCAGTTCACGTACCCGGTGCAAGGTGCGATAGAAGTCTTTCATCATCCGCTCGACCGGCTGGTTACGCTCACCTTGATAGCCGAGCATTTGGGCCACCGTAAACTGTCGGTCGAACAGCAGACGGTTATCGTAGCGGGTCAGGCTTAGGTGCAAGGCAAAACGCACCTTCCATAAAAATTCCTGACATTCCAGTAATTCGTGGTATTCGGCATCGCTCAGAAAACCAAAGTGGGTCATCTCATTGAGGCTGGCGGCACCGAAGTGACGGCGCGCTACCCAGCTTAAGGTGTGGATATCGCGCAGACCGCCAGGGCTGGTTTTGATGTCAGGCTCTAGATTGTAGCTGGTGCCATGGTAACGGGCATGCCGCTCGCGCTGCTCTTGCT
>JBOFCH010000364.1:0-2305 GCA_051645985.1 Plesiomonas sp.
TCATCCATACGGATGTGCTCCAAGAACAGTGGCAGCAATCCGTACAAACTGCCCAGCACAATACCGGACAGCAGACAGCCCAAGATACCGATGCGGGCCGCCGGCAATTTCAAGATCGGTAACAAGCGAACATTTTCTGCCTGATGCCCCATTTTTTCATTGGGTACCGCAAACATCGGAATGGCCGCCAGCAACATCAAACCACTCATCCAGAACATCGAGGAGGTAAAGTGAGAGCCGGTCCATCCCAGCATAAGTTGCCCGCCCACCGAGCCGAGATAAAACACCACCATGTACACGGCCAGCAGGCCGCCCCGCTCTTCCGGTTCACCGAGTGTTAGCAGCCAACTCTCTATCGATACCCAAATACCGGCGCAGGCAAACCCCACCATAAAGCGAGTCGCCCCCCAACTCAGCACATGCTCCGGCAACCACAAGCCACTGGCACATACCACAAACAAAACGCAAAACAGCTGGTAACTCCGCGCATAACCTAAACGTAGCACGGCTCGTCCACACAATAAGGTCCCGATCAGCGTGCCCGCGTAGTACGCCGAGGTCACTATCCCTATCTGCCAAGTTGAGATATGCGCTTTGCTCAGCCACAACGGGATCAGGGTATTTTGTTCCGACAGGGCTACGGTATTCAGGAATACCCCCAACAATAGCGGAACAAGAATGCGGACCAACGACAACATGAAAAACCACTCAAACAAATCAGGAAGAAAATATAGGCAACGTGTACACAACTGCGAAAAATTGGGGAAAAGCCGGATCGCTTTCCGAAGAGGATCCGCAACTGTCATGCATGCAGCTGATATAGAGAACCGTGCTCTGTTATACGCGAAAAAAGATGTAAATAACGCTTCAGGGTGTAAACAGTCATGAACATGACATGTGTACATAAAATAACAGGCTGGCCCCGAAGGCGACCAGCCTGTTGATAACACTTATCTTGTATAGATATAGATAACGCTTGATAACTGCATCATCATCATAGCGCAGCAACGGTTACTGTTCGCTTTGCTGTTTTCCCAGCCCGTACTCACGTAACTTGTTGGCAATCGCAGTGTGTGATACCCCCAAACGACGCGCCAATTTACGGGTACTTGGATAGTTACGGTATAAACGAGTCAGTACCGAGCGTTCAAAACGCTTGGTGATCTCATCCAGCGAACCATCCAACTGGTCATCACCCAGACTGATTTCGGTTTCAAACTCCGGCAGTTCAATATCCTGCGGCGTCAGTACATTACCTTCCAACTGGCTAAGTGCGCGGTAAATGGCATTGCGCAGTTGGCGCACATTACCCGGCCAGCCGTAATGGCTCAAAAACGGCATCAGTTCAGGCACCAGCATCGGGCGCTCAATCCCCATCTCATCCGCGATACGGGTGATAAAGAGATTAGCCAGCTCCGGAATATCTTGCTGCCGCTCGCGCAGTGGCGGTACGGTCAGCGTCAGAACATTGAGGCGGTAATACAGATCTTCTCGGAAGATCCCCTTGTGTACCAGCTCCAGCAGATTTTTTTGGGTCGAACAGATCACCCGCACATCAACCTTCACTTCATGATCTTCCCCAACTCGACGGAAGGTGCCGTCATTCAGGAAACGCAGCAGTTTCGTCTGCATCTGCGAGGACATCTCGCCAATCTCATCGAGGAAAACAGTACCGCCGTTCGCCTGCTCAAAAAAACCTTTCTTGCTTTCTGTTATGCCCGGATAAGCCCCCGGCGCATGACCAAACAGTTCACTTTCCGCGACATTATCCGGCAGCGCAGCACAGTTCAGCCCCAAAAACGGTAACGCACCACGGTGGCTGCGC
The DNA here is from genome assembly GCA_051645985.1 of Plesiomonas sp. GTDB lineage: Bacteria > Pseudomonadota > Gammaproteobacteria > Enterobacterales > CAMTGL01 > Plesiomonas. Next base: position 1,826 of record JBOFCH010000364.1, read on the forward strand.
AAATGGCAAGCTCGCGCCAGCATCTCTTTGCCGGTGCCGGTCTCCCCTTCAATCAGCAAAGGCGCATCCAGCATGGCCAGTTTTTTGGCTTGCGTCACCACCTGCTTCATTTTCGGACTTTCTGCCAGAACATGGCCAAATACGCTGTCATCATGCACATTGTGCATCTGTAACTGGCGGCCCAGCTTTGCCGCCGAGCGCAGCATCACCACCGCACCGGCCAGCAATGGCTTGCCTTCATCCGGTGCATGCGTGATGTAAACAGGGGTCAGATCCATCAGATAGTCTTGTCCACGCACCACAATCCGCTGCGACACTGCTTCGGCATGGGGTTCATCATCCAACCAACGATGGAAATTAAATCCACTCAGCAGATTCTGGATAGTTTCATCCAGCAATTGCTCTTCACTCATGGAAAACAGTGCCAGAGCGGCCTGATTCACCAGATCAATTTTTCCGCGTAAATCCACCGAAAATACC
>JBOFCH010000365.1:0-3032 GCA_051645985.1 Plesiomonas sp.
TTGTCACGCAGGCCATCGAAGCTGTCTGGTGTGAAGCTAGACGCAAAGAAGTAGTATCCGGTTTCACGGCTTGGGTTATAGAACAGGTCATATTCAATGACACTGTTTTCATAACGGGTACCGGCGGAGTACAGGCTCATCTGGTGGTTCTGATTGTCGGAGGTGATGTGGCTGAATGAGAACTCGACAAACGAGAAAGCACTGATGGTACGCGGGGTATTCCCGGTATTTTTCAGGGTGACGTCCCACAGTTCGACGCTATCATCGACCGGAACAAAGATGGTTTTCTTGGCCTCAATGCCGTTGTAATCACAACGGAATTTTGAATACGACAGGCCATGACGGCACTCGTATGTTGCTTGATCCAAGCTCTTGCCGACCGGCTGCCAAGAAATAGACCAGTAGTCACCGCTTTGATCATCACGCAGGTAAACATAGTGCCCTGGACGATCAAAGGTGGCATTGGGACGGAATTTGGTCACACGGTGGTATTCCGGTGATTTGTAGAAAGAGTAACCGCCGGCATTATGTGAAATAACAGTACAGAAATCTTTCACCCCGAGGTAATTGGTCCAAGGTGCAGGCACATCGGGACGGGTGATGACATATTCCCTGTTGTCATTATCAAAGTAACCGTATTTCATGTAAAAACCATCCTATTAAAGTAGCATCTCTCACACCTGAAACAGGCGATAATTAATTCCGTGTCTGTCTAACAATGGGCGTAAACCGGATAAGCGGGCTAAAAAGTCCGGCCAATCCCGCCGACTCTTAGCGCTCCACACGGCTTCGGCAATTGCCAATAAACGCGGATAAAGCATGTAATCCATGCGGTTTTGATTGTTAATTTGTTCACACCACAGAGCGCACTGCACCCCGAGGATATGTTTGCGTAATGGGGAGTTAGAAGGAAGCGTGGCCAGTGGCTCATAATGATAAGCTTGTTCCAGATTCACACTTCTGGCCCAGTCAACGCCCGGCTCTGCCGGGTTGTGGCTCTGCGCCATATCCAAATAGGTGTACTGCCCGGGTTGCATCACCACGTCGTAGCCCTGTGCAATACACTCAGCTCCGGCTTCTTCACCGCGCCACGGAAAGATGATGGTATCTTTACTCACTTTCTCACCGTGGGTGGCTTCTTCCCAACCCATCATGCGTTTACCGTGTTGATGCAAAATTTCTTCGGCAAAACGCAGCAAGTGACCTTGCAACTCTTTCGGGGAACGGTAATTCAGGGTTTGCATCATCGCTTGGCACGCCGGGCTGGCGGTCCAAACGCCGTCTGGCACTTCATCAGCACCAATATGGATAAACGGTGACGGGAACAGGGCGCAGATTTCAGCCAGTACAGTGCGGATGAAGGTGTAGGTACCTTCCAGCGCGGGCGATAGCACGTTGTCGTTGTAGTACTGAATGCTGCGATATTGGGAGCGGTCTTGTGGATCGCGCAGCAGTTCGGGCAACGACAAAATGGCGGCGCGGCAGTGGCCAGGAATATCAATTTCCGGGATAACCGTAATACCTCGGGTCGTGGCGTAGGCGATCACCTCGCGAATTTCCGACTGTCGGTAGTAGCCCCCGTGCCGTTCGGACAAGCTGGTATATTGTGGCAGCAGTACTTCCTGCGGGCCGCGCCAGGCACCGGTGGTCGTCAGCTGCGGGTAGGCGTTAATTTCGACCCGCCAGCCTTCATCATCGGTCAAGTGCCAATGGAAATAGTTAAATTTGCAGTAGGCTAATTGGTTGATCAGGCGCTTGACGGTGGCCACTGAGTGAAAGTGCCGGGCGCAATCCAGCATCATACCGCGATAGCCATGTTGCGGCTGATCGTTAATTAAGGTGCAGGGCACATCATAGGTACCCGCGCTGGTATGCGCCGGGGCTGCCGGCAACAATTGCAGCAAGCTGGCGATGCCATGGATAAAGCCCTTGCGCTGTGCAGCACATAAGCTGATGTGATCGGGGCGAATATGCAGCTGGTATTGTGCTGGCAGCAGCGTTGGATCATATTCCAACCAGATAGCGTTTTCTTGTGTGGTACTGGGGACGAGCGGTAAGACTAAGCCGCAACGGGCAGCGACTTCCTCTTGTAACCAGTGAACGGCCGCATCGGCTTGCGGTGTCATCAGGCTAAGGGTGGTGTGCTCATTCAAGCTAAACCGGCCTGGGAGATCTTGTTGCTCCAGCGGACGCGGGATCACCCCCACTTTAGGTGTGATGGCGGGTAAAGCCGGCTCGGCTTCCCACTGCGGTTGTACCCGACCAAAGCCAAGGTCAAAGTGACCAATTTGCACCGGTAAACGTTGTAGGCTGCCATCATTTTGGTGAACTTCCAGATAGGCATCACCGAAACCGTCGCTTTGGTAGTGCAGCGGTGCGGTTCCCATTACGAATTGAAATTCGATGCTGCTACCGGCTGGTAGACTGAGTGATTCGCCGTCGGCCCCCCGCGGATTAAAGCGGCAAAAACTGCCGGTTTGGCTGATACTGCCGGGCTGAACGGAGTCTGGTTTGATCAGGCGACAGAGAGAAAAACAGCACTGCCAGTTCTCCAGCGTTTGCGATCCTCGGTTATGTAAGGTCGCGCGGAACGTGCAGTAAGGCGGCTGGTGCTCGCACAGGGTTAATTCCAGCAACAATGGTGTCACGGCATCATCCTTCATTGGTTTTACTGACTGGTTTCACTGGTCACGGTTTCTACTGCCGGTAGATGCTGACGGGCATAAAAAATGGCACCATCCACGGCATCAAAACGTGGCACCTGTAGGCGCTCACGGTAACGCTCTTGCAGCCACGGCTGGATATAACGGCCGATGCTGCCCATCAGTGCGACGCGCTCGGCACCTTTATTCAGCAGGGCATCGAGCAACATCTCGATGTCACGGGCGGTGTCCAGTAGCAACTGTTTGGCCAGATGATCCTCATGGGCATGCTGGAAGATCAGGGGCGCAAAGCTGGCGTAATCGCGAGGCAAGGCTTGTTTAGACCAACTGACAATATGATCAATGTTTTGCTCAAACTGAGTGAAAATC
>JBOFCH010000366.1:0-1593 GCA_051645985.1 Plesiomonas sp.
TCATCACGGTGTTCACTGCCGCGCTGATTCACTACCGCAAAACCATCGCCGATTTCCACTCCTTTCACTGCATTGATGCTCATCAGCGCATGCGCCAGATCGGCATCCAAACGATCAAACACCGGCTCGCCTAAGCCGACCGGGACATGCTCAGCCACCACGGTGACTTTCGCGCCAATCGAGTCGCCGTCTTTTTTGAGATCGCGGATCAGGGCATCTAGCGCCTCAATTTTGTCTGGATCCGGACAGAAAAACGGGTTTTGTTCCACGATTTGCCAATCAATTTTCTCGGCTTTGACATCGCCCATCTGCGCCAGATAGCCGCGCACGGTAATGCCAAACTGCTCATACAGGTATTTTTTAGCAATCGCGCCAGCCGCTACGCGCATGGCGGTTTCCCGGGCCGAGGAGCGGCCACCACCACGGTAATCGCGCAGGCCATATTTGTGATGATAGGTGTAATCGGCATGCCCTGGGCGAAACTGCTCTTTGATCGCCGAATAGTCCTGTGAACGTTGGTCGGTATTTTCAATCAGCAATCCGATACTGGTGCCGGTGGTTTGCCCTTCGAAAACTCCGGATAAAATCCGCACCTGATCCGGCTCGCGACGCTGAGTGGTATAGCGTGAGGTGCCGGGGCGACGGCGATCCAGATCATGCTGTAAGTCCGCTTCTTCAAGCTGCATGCCCGGCGGTACGCCGTCCACAATACAACCAAGCGCCGGCCCATGCGATTCACCAAAGGTGGTCACGCGGAAAAGTTGTCCGATACTGTTCCCTGCCATCTGTTAATCCGTGTTTATCTGGTTCATCGGTGCTCCGGCGGCCTGCTCGACCGACGGAAAGAAAAGTATCCCTGATAATGCGCAAATAATTCGGGCAGCTCAAGGCTGCCCGTGGGGAAATTGCACATTTTCTGCAACGTCAGTTGCGGCTATCGCGTGAACAATCAGTCACGAAACGGCGCGAAGTGGTGGTAATGATCCACAATTTGCTGGCGCGTCAGCATAAATACGCCCAGACCACCGTGCTCGAATTCCAGCCAAGTGAACGGAACATCTGGATACTGCGCTTCCAGATGGATCATGCTGTTGCCCACTTCGCAAATCAGCACGCCATCGTCAGCCAGATAATCCGGAGCGCCGGCCAAAATACGCTTGGTCAGCTTCAAGCCATCCATCCCAGAAGCCAGACCGATGGCCGGCTCGTGCTGATACTCATCCGGCATATCGGCAATATCTTCCGCATCTACATACGGTGGATTGGTGACGATCAGATCATATTTGTCCTGCGGCAGATCGCGGAACACATCAGAGCGGATCGGGATCACCCGCTGCTCCAGCGCATGCGCATAGATGTTCTGCTCGGCCACCGTCAGCGCATCGGTAGAGATATCGACTGCATCCACTTCCGCATCTGAGAACTCAGCCGCGCAGGCAATGGCGATACAACCGCTGCCGGTGCACATATCCAGAATGCGCAGCGGTTCGCGTGGCAGCAGGCCTTCAAAATGATTTTGGATCAGTTCACCAATCGGTGAGCGCGGCACTAACACCCTCTCATCCACATAAAACTCCATGCCGCAGAACCACG
>JBOFCH010000367.1:0-5195 GCA_051645985.1 Plesiomonas sp.
AGACCAACCGGCATCGTAGCCAGCTCCGCCAAAGTTTGGATCAGCAAATCCGGTGATTGCCGGCTGACATGCAACAAACGCTCGGCCCATGTCATCGCCAGCGCTGTCGTCTGCACCTCTTCGGTCAGATGCCGCGCGATCCGGCGTAAATTCTCGATCAGAGCGAGGCGCAGCATGATGGGCAACGCCCAAAGTTCACCCAAACTCAGATCCGATTGCTGCTGATACGCGCCAACAAAGCGGCTGAAGCTGTCCGCATCCCAGTGCCCATCACCATGCGCGATAGCTTCCAAGGCAATATCATAAACTCGAGGAATTCCATGTTGGGCTGGATTATTCAATCGAGGCAGACCCCGCCCAAACTCTTTGGGTAAATTTTGCCGGATCAGGTAAATCTGCTCTTCAATCAGATAGTAGTTATCCAGCAACCACTCTCCCGATGGCATCATTTTTTGCTGAGGCGTGGAGGCTTGTAGCAACTGACAGCAGCGGATCAGGATCTGCTCATTCTCCGCCAATCGTGGTAAGAGCCGTTCAGGGCAGCGCCCACGACTGAGTTTATGGGAGCGAGCCAGCACTCGGCCGTGACGCTCCATCTGATCTGCGGTAAACAATTCTGCCCGTAACGGCGCTTCCGCCTGTATACCGGCGACATCCGGATGCTGCCAGCGCAGTTTGCGCCGGATCGCTGAAAAAAAGCTCGTTCCCACCGTCATATCCCCTGTTCAAGACGGAGACAGCACAACTCCGAAATCGTAAGGCGCACTCTGCCTGTACGCGTATAGGCGCAACAGGTCTCTGTAAGCATAGAACACAAATGCTTAATGCGATGGCTGGAGAAGTATTAAGTCCTGATGACGCCCATATGGCGATGATGAGAGAAAACGTGCGGACAACCGGTATGGCTAATGGGCATGACGGGCGAGCAGAACAAGCACACTAGGCTGTCTATATCTAAGTGGAAAACCTCAGTGGCAAACGAAAAAACAGGGCACCAAATGGTGCCCTGCTCTGGAGCAAGACCTTCAGGGAACAACGCGGTATGACCGGCATTCAATCCGCTCTAGGCCCTTCCACGTAAACGTTTGCGTGCGTAAGCCTAAAAAAATCAGGCTAGCTCGATCCCCAAACGCTGCGCCACTTCTTCGTACGCTTCAATCACGCCGCCCAGACCTTGACGGAAACGGTCTTTATCCAGCTTTTTCAGCGTATCTTTATCCCACAGACGGCAACCATCAGGTGAAAACTCGTCACCCAGCACAATCTCTCCGTGGAACAAACCAAACTCCAGCTTATAGTCCACCAGAATCAAGCCTGCATCAGCGAACAGTGCTTGCAAGACATTGTTGATCTGGAAACTCAGCGCTTTCATGCGAGCCAAATGCTCATCACTCACCCAGCCAAAAGAGCGGCAGTGATACTCATTGACCATCGGATCATGCAGGGCATCATTTTTCAGGAACATTTCAAACGTTGGCGGATTCAGCTCCATGCCCTCTTCCACGCCCAGACGACGAACCAACGATCCCGCCGCTCGGTTACGGATAACACACTCAACCGGCACCATGTCCAGTTTTTTCACCAACGCTTCCGTATCCGATAACAGCGCTTCCATCTGCGTCGGAATACCGGCTTCGGCCAGTTTGGTCATGATGAAATAGTTAAATTTGTTATTCACCATCCCTTTGCGATCCAGCTGCTCAATTCGCTGACCGTCAAAGGCTGAAGTGTCATTACGGAACTCCAGCACCAGAAAATCCGGGTTCTCTGTGCTGTACACCGTTTTAGCCTTACCACGATACAGCTCAGCTCGCTTCTGCATTTTTCTACTCCATGATTGAGGGGTGTATAAAATAAGAAAAGGGGCCGAAGGCCCCTTTGATCCATTACTGATTGACAGCTTGGCTATCGAATACCGCCTGTACCGCAGGTAACAGGGCATCGAAACTGCTGTCGGACAACGGTTTACCGTCTGCATCCGTCAGCGCCAAACTGGTGCGGTTACCCAGATCCCCGACTTGCAGCTTGTATTCACTGCGCGACAGTTGTGGATCTTTGGCTGACAACGCACTCCAACCGCTGTCACCGATATTCTTATAGCTCAAGGTCATCTGACCTTGTGGACGATTACGCTCTTCGACGGTAAAGCCAAGCTTGCTCAGCGTTGTCGGTAAGCGCGCCCAGACCACATCGTAACCGGCACGCACGATATACACCGGCAAACCGGTATTATCCTGACCCGCCTGCACATTCAGCGCGGCATTTTGCTGCGCCAGACGTGCCGCTTCTTGAGCACGGCTTTGCGCGTCCATAGTGCTCATCAAATTATTGAGCAACATCGCGTTATAACGCTGGATCTCGGTGCTTTCGGTGACGCTCTGGCCCTGACTGTTTTGCAGTTCAGTCAGACGACTTTGCAAAATGGTGTTGTAGCCTTGGCTTTGTACTTGCAGCTGATAACGCGCACGCATGTTCTGCACATCATCACTCTGTGTCCAATTAACCCAATCGGTGGTCAACGTCATCTCAGCGGCTGACTGATTGGCTACGGCTATTTTCTCCTGCTGCAAGGTGCTAAGCAGATTGCTCCACACACTCTGCGCCGAATATAAACGCCCTTCCATGATCACCTGAGACACATTGCCTTCAGACTGCGTACGGGTTCCATTTAACAGCGGCATCACCTGCTGTGGTGGTCGCACATCCACCTGCTTACCCACTGGGCCTTGCCCGGCAGATGGAATGGTATAATCATTGGACGCCAGCGGCGCACTGATACCAGTCGGCCACACCATGGTGGTTTGTGCCGGGGTGTTCAGGTAACTGTCGTTACCGTTGACTTCGCGCTTAAAGCGGCCACCATCAGATGAACAGGCCGTTAGCGCCATCACCAGCGATAACCCTAACACACTCTTTACGGACAGCGTGTTTTTCAGCACCGCAGTGCCTTTCAACGAGTGAGACATTCCTACTCCCAACAATTAGAGCAAACCAGCTGCAAGCAATGCTTTTTCAACACGGGGTTTAGCCGTATCGCTCAGCGGTAACAGAGGCAGACGCAGCATGTCGTGGCTGATCAGCCCCAGACGATGACACGCCCACTTCACCGGAATCGGGTTCGATTCGGCAAATAAGTCCACATGCAGCGGCATCAGTGTTGCATTAATTTCTTCCGCAGCTTGCCATTCACCGGCCAGCGCCAGTTGGCACATCCGGCTCATCGCGTCAGCTGCTACGTTTGCGGTGACCGAAATCACACCGCGCCCACCTTGCTGCATAAATGCCAGCGCAGACGCATCATCGCCGCTCAGCAGGGTAAAATCCGGCCCTGTCAAAGCATGAATTTTTTGGACCCGGCTAATATCACCGGTCGCTTCTTTCAGCGCCACGATGTTCGGCACCTGCGCCAACCGCCCGACCGTTTCCGGCAGCAAATCACAACCGGTACGCCCCGGCACATTATAAAGAATTTGCGGTAAATCGGTATGGGCAGCAATGGCCGAATAGTGACGGAACAAGCCTTCTTGAGTCGGCTTATTGTAATACGGTGTGACGCTCAAACAACCGGCTACCCCGGTATCGTTGAACATTTTGGTCAGCGTGATCGCTTCTGCCGTGGCATTGGCACCGGTGCCAGCAAGCACGGGAATGCGGCCATCAGCGAACTCAAGGGTTTTCAGGACAACCTTGATGTGTTCTTCCACACTGAGCGTTGCCGACTCTCCAGTGGTCCCCATGGCAACGATGGCATCAGTCCCACCGGCGACATGATACTCCACCAATTTTTTCAGGCTTGCATAATCCACTTCTCCGGCCTGATCCATCGGCGTAACTAGCGCAACAATGCTTCCTGAAAACATCTGATTATCTCCCTTGAATTTTGACTAATCATGGTACTTTTTACCGGACGATAAATGCAAGCCACACAATGCAGATACGGCTCAGTTTTGCTCACCGGAAACAAAATATTTTGTGCTACCATGCAAGCATCCATGCTTTCGGAGATATCAGGGTGCAACAGCCGCAAGCTCATTATCTGGTTCTGACCGCCGTCGGAACAAACCGTCCGGGGATCGTCAACACCATCACCCGTCATGTCAGCAGTTGCGATTGCAACATTGAAGACAGCCGCTTGGCCCTGCTGGGCGGAGAGTTTACGTTTATCATGTTGCTATCCGGCAGCTGGAACGCAATTGCCCGTATCGAGTCGACCTTACCGGTCACCGCTGCGGAGCTTAACCTGATGATCGTCATGAAACGCACCGCGTGCGATCCTAAAGCACCTTATCCCGCCACCGTCTGGGTACAGGTGGATGTGAATGACTCGCCACATATCATTGAAAAATTTACGGACTTTTTTGCCTCTCGTGATCTGGAGATCGCCGAGCTGGCCTCCAAGACGCTACCACGCCCAGAACAGGTGCCGCTGCTCAGCATTCAGATTGCCGCCCACTGCCAAAACTGTGCGCTGGAACAACATTCAGTGATTGATGATTTTCACGCTTTATGTCAGAAATTGGGCGCACAGGGCAATATCAATGTAGCGGTGCACAGCCAACCTGAGCAGCCGTAACCGGATACTGCTATCACAATGACCAGAATCTGAACACGCAAGGACTTACCGCTTATGCAAACGCTGAAGGCCGGAGACAAAGCTCCGCAATTTACGCTGCTCGATCAAGACGGCGAAGAGATTAGTCTGAGCGACTATCTGGGCAGCAAAGTACTGGTGTATTTTTACCCGAAAGCCATGACGCCGGGCTGTACCGTTCAGGCATGTGGCCTGCGCGACAGTCAGCCGGATCTCAAGCAATTTGGCGTCGATGTGCTGGGGATCAGCACCGACAAGCCGGAAAAATTATCCCGTTTTGCCGAAAAAGAGATGCTCAACTTTACCCTGCTGTCCGATGAAAACCATCAGGTGGCCGAACAATTCGGTGTCTGGGGCGAGAAAAAGTTCATGGGCAAGGTATATGACGGTATCCACCGCATCAGTTTCCTGATTGATGAGCAGGGCAACGTCCAGCACGTCTTTGACGACTTTAAGACCAAAGATCACCACGAGGTGGTGCTCAATTATCTGCGCAGCCTGTAACGCGGCAATAGCCGGCCTCACTGGCGCAAGGCAGCAAAAAGGACGGGATTCCCGTCCTTTTATTTTTCGTCAATGTCGATAATGTCGATGTTGTTATCTA
>JBOFCH010000368.1:0-3155 GCA_051645985.1 Plesiomonas sp.
CCTCCATCACCAATGGGCCACGCTTAGAGCGCAGAATATCCACGCCAGCAACATTCAAGCCAATAATCTGCGCGGCCCGTACTGCCATATCCCGCTCGGCGGCACTAATATCCACCGGCATGGCACTGCCACCACGGTGTAAGTTGGAGCGAAACTCACCGGCTTTAGCCTGCCGTTTCATGGCGGCGACCACCCGATCGCCAATCACAAAACAGCGGATATCCGACCCGTTAGCTTCGGCAATATATTCCTGCACCAAAATATTGGCATTCAAACCGCGAAAGGCATCGATAACACTTTCAGCCGCCTGACGAGTTTCCGCCAGCACCACGCCGATCCCTTGTGTGCCTTCCACCAGTTTCACCACCAACGGCGCCCCACCGACCATTTTAATCAGATCGTCAGTATCACCGGGCGAGCTGGCAAAGCCAGAGATCGGCAGGCCGATCCCTTTACGGGCCAATCGCTGCAATGAACGCAGTTTGTCTCGTGCGCGACTGATAGAAGTAGAGTCATTCAGCACATAGCTACCCAGCATTTCAAACTGGCGCAACACGCTGGTGCCATAAAACGTAATTGACGCACCAATGCGCGGGATCACCGCATCGTACACCGGCAATGGCTGCCCCTGACAGTGTACCGAGGGTTCATCGGCATTCAGGTTGATGTAGCAGTGCAATGGGTCAATGACCTCAATGCTAAATCCTCTGGCCTTCGCCGCAGCCACCAGCCGCTGACAGGAGTACAAGGAAGCATCACGGGAAAGAATGGCGATGGAGAGCATTTAACGAGTGACCCATCCCTGACGGTGTAGGTAATCCAACATAAATGGTCGCGACTCTTTGCTTAACGTCGAACAAATATGCTGGCTCCAGTTGTGCTGTTTCACGTTGCTACCACGCGATTGGTAATACTGCGCTATCTGAGCGTCATACTCGGCCAATGCCACTGTATCGAGTGGCTGATAGTGGTTTTCATGCAGCATAATGGCGGCCGGTAAGCGTGGTTTTTGCTGTGGCGCTTGCGCCGGATAGCCCAAGCACAAACCAAACAATGGCAGCACATGCTGCGGTAATTGCAACAGATCGGTGACCGCCTGAATATGGTTACGCAGACCACCGATAAATACGCCCCCCAGCCCAAGCGACTCCGCTGCCAGTAACGCATTTTGCCCCATCAAGGCTGCATCAATGCTGCCGGTTAACAGCTGCTCGGCAAACCCCAATTGAGCTTGCGGATAAATCTGCTGGTTACGGTTAAAATCGGCGCAAAACACCAGAAATTCGGCTGCCTGTGCTACATAGGCTTGCTCACCAGACAACATGACTAGTTGGCGACGTAACTCAGGATCGGTGATCCGGATTAAACTGACCAGTTGTAAAAAGCTGGACGATGACGCGGCTCGCGCCGAATCAATAATCGCATTCAGTTGCTCGGCACTGATCGGCTGATCCGTAAACTGACGGATAGAACGGTGTGAACAGATCAGATCAATGGTCGGTGTCATCTTCATGCTCCTTCTTTTTACGCTCCCGTCTGGCGCTGTGGTGAAAAGTTGGACGGATCCAACGGTCTAGCTGACCAAACCAGCCTGATACCAAAAACAATCCCGCCGGCAGCATCAATATCAGCCCCAAAATAATCAAGATAGCAGCACTGCCGCTGCCACTGAGCCAATCCGGCACCCAAGCGCTCTGTTTGATATCGAGGTAGCCGAAAATAATCAGTATAAAGCCGGCCACTTCGCTAAGAACTATCGGCCAAGGTAATACAGCTTTTGGTCTGGAGGTCATGTCACACTCATCAGTTTCTTTATTGCGCTACCGTATGCTGAGCCAAGCGCTCAGCCAACAGGAGCCGCAGTTTTTCAATGCGTCGGCGGTTGCTGCCAAAATCGTAAGGCAACACTTTAGACACAGAACAGATGCAGATACAAGCATGGTGCGTATCCAGCAAAAATTCGACTTCATCCGGCAACCGTAAAATCAGCGAATGCGTCAACACCTTCAGATAACCCGGGACATCTTTTACCACCTCGGTACGCGGCCACTGAGTCACCCGTTGGCGCAGCTCCCGCCATGCCACCTCAGGCGGGACATGAAAAGATAATGGGCTGATATAACTGGCTTTATGCTGATCGCTGCTGGATACACCGACATGCACAGTGCGGCATCCGGGCAAGCTGGAAGGAATAGTCCGACTCATCTTCATACTCTCCTAGGCTAACGGGCTTTTCTCATAAGCGTGTTCACCGGACTCACGCTACGGAGTAAGTGCCCTCTTTCCTCATAGTAGGAAGGGTAGGTCTTATTCAGCGCAAGTGATCCAGCATTCTGATAATGCAGGGCAAAAATCGGGAAAGGAAGATGTGAACGCTCGGGAGTGAAAAGTTGTGATGTTGCCACGCTTGTCTCTGAAAACGTGTGACTGAAAACGAGTAGCTAAAAACGTGCGCCTGAAAATGAAGGGAGGGGGTGAAGCGCTAAAATCGCTAAAATAAAGAAAGGTAAAACAATGAATGCAGTGGTAGGAGCAGGTTACTGCATTCATTGCGCATAATGGCTGACCGAGCGGTAAACCGGCCCACGCACTCAGCGATTACTGTTCGTCCGCACAACCGGCTCACCACGGCGTAACGTCAAATGAGACGAGGCATCAGGTTGAACCTGAAACTCACTGACCGGCTCACGATTTTGTTTATGGAGGTGCATACTAAATGAAGCAAACGCTGCCACAGGAAGCGCAATTAGCATAAGGGCAATGAAAGAGTCCTTCATCGAGCATTCCTTTTTACCAAAATTACGAAAACTTACACAGTGCCAGAATTTAACGCAGTCACCAAAAATAACAAGAGACAGCGCACAATATGGCAACTTCTAACTGGACATAAAGTCATACACTGCTGTCCATGCACACCAAACTCAATTTAATAGCTAAAACCTATCAAATTAACAGGCAATACCAATTTTATTCAAAATCACTCTGCGGGCATAGTACTACTCCATAAATAGAGCTACACCATTATCGGCCATATACAGCACGGCGTATCCTTCTTGTCATCCTAGTCATACCGGACAAAGGTATTGGCGTCTGATACCCATGTAGTACGGCTTACAGCGTTGAAGTTTATGCGGCAGGGATCTATTTCTGTTAGA
>JBOFCH010000369.1:0-7890 GCA_051645985.1 Plesiomonas sp.
AAGCCTGTGAGCAAGATGCGGCGGCCGCGCTCGGGCGGCGCTATCCGCCGTTGGCGGCATTGAGTGCGGCCGACTGGGCCGCGCGTCGGCAGCGGCGTGCTCAGCGTGAACCGGCCTTGCAGCATGATATGACCGCCTTGCGCTGCGCCACGATCGTCAGCGAGTTGCGGGCGCTCGGTTTTACTCTCGAAGCGGCGCAGCAGGCTGCGCAGGAGGGCATGGCCGAGTTCATTCGTTTGCGAAACCGCATTCGGGTGCCGGCAGAAACCTTGCGCGTATTAGCCGCCCTGGCCGAACGCTGGCCGTTGGTGGCGATCAGCAACGGTAATGCCGATCCGGCGCTCATTGGTCTGGCACCCTATTTTCAATTTTGTTTGCGCGCCGGCCCCGATGGCCGTGCCAAGCCGTACCCAGACATGTTCCATCAGGCCGCGCAGCGACTGGCGATCCGCCCGGAGGCGCTGTTGCATGTCGGCGATCACTTGCAAACTGACGTACAAGGGGCGATCCACGCCGGAGCGCAAGCGTGCTGGCTCAACGATCGTCAGCGTCAGCTACGCAGTGAGGATCACAGCCGGACCCTGCCGACCTTGGAAATCCGTCGGTTGGCCTCGCTGTGTGAGCTGTTATAATCCCCCGTATTGTATAAAAACACAGTAGGTTTCCCGATGGATGTGTCCCTTCTGCTTGACGGCCTGAACGACAAACAGCGGGCGGTAGTTGCCGCGCCGCGCAGCAATTTGCTGGTACTGGCCGGTGCCGGCAGTGGTAAAACCCGCGTTCTGGTGCACCGGATCGCTTGGTTGATGGCGGTGGAGCACAGCTCGCCGTACTCCATTTTGGCGGTGACCTTTACCAACAAAGCGGCTGCCGAGATGCGCCACCGGATCGAACAGCTGGTCGGCACCGCGCAAAACGGCATGTGGATCGGTACTTTCCACGGCATTGCGCACCGTTTGCTGCGCGCACACCATCTGGATGCGGGGTTACCGCAAGACTTTCAGATCCTCGATTCCGACGATCAGCTGCGTCTACTCAAACGCCTGACCAAAGCCATGAATCTGGATGAAAAACAGTGGCCGCCGCGTCAGGCCGCCTGGTATATCAACGGCAAGAAAGATGAGGGGCTACGCCCATCGCACATAGAAACCTACGGTAACCCAACCGAAGCGGTGTGGCTGAAAATCTATCAGGCCTATCAGGAAACCTGTGACCGCGCCGGACTGGTCGACTTTGCCGAATTGCTGTTGCGTGCACACGAGCTGTGGCTGCATAAACCGGCCATTTTGCAGCATTATCGCAGCCGTTTTGCCAATATTCTGGTGGACGAGTTCCAAGATACCAACCGCATTCAATACGCGTGGATCCGCATGCTGGCCGGCGATGACAGCAAAGTGATGATCGTGGGCGATGATGACCAGTCGATTTATGGCTGGCGTGGGGCGCGGGTCGAGAATATCCAGCAATTCCTGCATGATTTTGCTGGTGCCGAGACGATTCGTCTGGAGCAAAACTACCGCTCCACCGGTAACATTTTGGCCGCCGCGAACGCCCTGATTGCCAATAACAGCGAACGGATGGGCAAAAAACTGTGGACTGACGGCCAAGGCGGCGAGCCGATTTCCCTGTATTGCGCCTTTAACGAGCTGGATGAAGCGCGGTTTGTGGTGGGGCGGATTAAAGCTTGGCAAGACAAAGGCGGCGCGCTCGGGGATTGCGCCATTTTGTACCGCAGCAACGCCCAGTCGCGGGTACTGGAAGAGGCATTGTTGCAGGCCAGCATGCCGTACCGCATTTATGGCGGGATGCGCTTTTTCGAGCGCCAAGAGATCAAAGATGCGCTGGCCTATCTGCGCTTGATCGCCAACCGTAATGATGATGCGGCATTTGAGCGGGTGATCAACACCCCTGCGCGTGGGATTGGCGATCGCACGCTGGATTTAGTGCGCCAAGCGGCGCGCGATCAGCAGCAGACCTTGTGGCAGGCGGCAGAATACTTGCTGCGCGAAAATGTACTGGCCGGTCGCGCGGCTGGCGCTTTGCTGCGTTTCACGGAGTTGATCCGCGCGCTGGAAAGCGAAACTTGGGAGATGGACTTGCATCGCCAGACAGATCATGTGATCCGCCACTCAGGACTGTGGCAGATGTACGAGCAGGAAAAAGGCGAAAAAGGTCAGGCGCGCATCGAAAACTTGGAAGAATTGGTGACCGCCACTCGCCAGTTCGAGGTGCCAGAAGAGGCTGACGAGATGACGCCGTTGCAGGCGTTCTTGACCCATGCCGCGCTGGAAGCTGGCGAAGGGCAAGCCGATGCCTATGACGATGCGGTGCAATTGATGACCCTGCACTCGGCCAAAGGCTTGGAATTCTTGCAGGTGTTTATTGTCGGCATGGAAGAGGGCATGTTCCCGAGCCAGATGTCGGCTGAAGAAAGTGGTCGATTGGAAGAAGAGCGGCGTCTGGCCTATGTGGGCGTAACCCGCGCCATGCAAAAGCTGACCCTGACTTATGCCGAGTCGCGTCGGGTGTATGGCAAAGAGCAGTATCACCGGCCATCGCGTTTTCTTAAAGAGCTGCCTGATGAGTGTGTCGAAGAGGTACGCTTGCGTGCCACCGTCTCACGTCCGGTCACCCAAACGCGTTTTAGCGCGGTGCCAGCGGCAATGCGCAGTAATGACAGCGGTTTTTCCCTCGGTCAGCGGGTGCAGCATGCCAAGTTCGGTGAAGGCACCATTATCAACACCGAGGGCAGTGGTGAACACGCCCGGGTACAGGTGGCTTTTAACGGCGCCGGGATTAAGTGGTTAGTGGTGGCTTTCGCCAATTTAAGCCCACTCTAACTACTGCTCTAGTGGGCGGTATTCGCTACAACACTTCATTCGCAACCACATTATTCGCCTACAACACTATTCGCCTACAACACTCAGCAATGGCGCGCGGTAAGCGCCATTGCTGAGCCTGTCATCCGCGCGTCATGGTAGTCAGCCAAGCTGTGGTTTGGGGGTCGGTATACCTTGATCTGGCCGGTTGGCATGTTGACAGCATGACGCTATTTTTCGCCCTTCACGGCGGGATTTTACCCAGAAAGCACAAAAAAACGGCTTATTTTACCCAACTGTCTGAGATAACGGCCATCCTGTACCGCTGAGCGGACAAAATTTATCCGTTACAGACCGGTTGCGCGGTTGACAGTCTTTTCCTGTCAGGCGTAACATTCGCGCACTATCATTTGAGAGGACACCGCCTTGGACACACCCAGTCGATGCTGGAATGAGATTTTTGCCGATTAACCTGTCCTCTCTTGCGTGTGAGTTGACAGAGTTTGGCTGTCAGCAAGCACCGCGTCCTCATTATATGAAGTCCGCCGCCTCTGATTAAATCTCATTGCACCAGTTTTGAATTGGTGGAAGCTGCGCGCTTCTGGCAGTGCTTCAAAGCGTTGTTCATATCGTAACCGCAAGGGGAGGTATGACACATGCTGAGCGCATTTAAACTTGACGATTGCCGTTTACAGCGTCTGGAGCTGGACGAACAAGATAAACTCACCTCAGCGTTGTGGGTTGACTTGATTGAGCCGGATGAAGAAGAGCGGGATCGGGTACAACATGAGCTAGGACAAGGGTTGGCGACGCGTCCGGAGCTGGAAGATATCGAGGCCAGTGCGCGTTTCTTTGAAGACGAAGACGGCCTGCACATTCACTCCTTCTTCTATTACGAAGACAACGAGGATTATGCCAGCAACGCGACGGTAGCGTTTACCATCCGTGAAGGGCGGCTATTTACGTTGCGTGAGCGTGAGCTGCCAGCGTTTCGCTTATACCGGATGCGGGCGCGTACCCAGCGTTTGCAAGAAGGCAACGCCTATGAGCTGCTGCTGGACTTGTTTGAAACCAAGATCGAACAGCTGGCGGACGTGATTGAAAACATCTACAGCGAGCTGGAGAGCATCGGTAAGGTGATCTTGGAAGGCAAGCAGGGGGATGATTTTGATGAGGCGCTGTCGAATCTGGCCGAGCAGGAAGATGCGGGTTGGAAGGTGCGTCTGTGTCTGATGGATACCCAGCGGGCCTTAAGCTTTTTGGTGCGCAAAGCGCGTCTACCGGCCAATGAGCTGGAGCAGGCGCGTGAAGTGCTGCGCGATATCGAGTCTTTGCAGCCGCACAATGAATCGTTGTTCCAAAAAGTGAACTTCTTGATGGATGCGGCGATGGGTTTCATTAACATCGAACAGAACCGGATCATCAAGATCTTCTCGGTGGTGTCTGTGGTCTTCTTGCCGCCCACCTTGGTGGCGTCCAGCTACGGGATGAACTTTGAGTTTATGCCTGAGCTGAAATGGACCCTTGGTTATCCGTATGCTATCGGCCTGATGATCCTTGCCGGTTTAGCGCCGTACCTGTATTTCAAACGCAAGGGCTGGTTATAACCGGCCCCGTGTGCTTTGGGTTTGATCCTTGTTTTATCTTTTCTGCGCCCGTTTTTACCGTGCCAGCGTAAAGCCACACAACAGGCCTTGTTCAATCAGGGCCGGTAGCAGCTGGCTCGGATCCATCGCTTCCACCTGGCCTAAGGTGCCGCCTTGCTCAAAGTGGGCCAGCAGCACAAAGGCAAAATCATCCAGCGGCAGCAGTGCCGCTTGCCCACCACGCGGTACCACCGCCAACTGACAAGGTTGTTCCAGCTCCAGCACACTGCCTTCTTGCGGTGCCAATACTTGCTGATACAACGCCAGCACAGCAAAATCCGATTGAATCAGAGTCATACCCGGGGTCGGGGTAAAAACCAGATGGGCGTAGTCGTCGGCAGATAAGGCTTGTAAGGCCGTTAAATCAAAGGCTGGGCTAGGCGTGG
This sequence comes from Plesiomonas sp., assembly GCA_051645985.1. Classification (GTDB taxonomy): domain Bacteria; phylum Pseudomonadota; class Gammaproteobacteria; order Enterobacterales; family CAMTGL01; genus Plesiomonas. The sequence continues at coordinate 4,852 of JBOFCH010000369.1, forward strand.
CCTGTACCGCCTGCTCAATGGCCCACTCCAGCTCCGCCAGATCGGCGAGCCACGGGCTGTCTGCTTCTTGCTGTTGCAACTGGGTTATCAGGTGTAAGGCGGCCTGCGTGACAGGCAACCGGTTTAGGCCGTGCGTCTGGCACAGCGCAGCAAATTCATTATCACCCAGCAGGGTACGGCAGGCAGGAAACAGGGTGCCCAGATCGGTCATGGTACTCTCGGAATTTTCAGATTAACAGAATATGCATCGGCATGAATGTCAGGGCCGCTGCGGGTAAAACAGGCCGGCAGCAAACTGATTGCATCTGTGTCACAACGCTTGGTGACATCACAAAACAGGCGCGGACTTACTGAAAAGTTGGCCGCTTATCCGCATGCTGTGCGCCGGTGGCCGCTTTCAGGCGGCCTTAATCAGAATAATAACCGAATTTATTGTCGTCGGGATGGATGTGATGATGAATATTGTTGACCGCTTTATTGCCTATACCGAAATTAACACCACCACTAACCGTGAAAACGGTGCCGCTGGCATCATGCCGTCGTCCCCAAATCAGTTGGTGCTGGCGAAAAAGCTGGGGGCCGAATTAGAGGCGTTGGGTCTGGTGGATGTGGTGGTGCGCGATACCGCCATCGTCACGGCCACCTTGCCGAGCAACGTGGATTATCCACTGCCGACCGTCGCCTTCTTCGGTCATCTGGATACCAGTGCTGAGCTGACGACCGATACCCGAGCGCAGATCGTGTCTTATTCGGGAGGCGATATCTGCCTCAATGCTGAGCAGGATATTCATTTGCGCCAAGCCGAGTTTCCAGAGTTGGCCAACTATGTGGGTCAGGAAATTATTGTGACCGACGGTACTAGCTTGCTGGGTGCCGATGATAAAGCCGCGCTGGCGGCGATTATGGATGCGCTGCAATTCTTGCAAGCCAACCCTCACATTCCACACGGTACGGTGAAAGTCGGTTTTGTACCGGATGAAGAGCAGGGGCTGCGCGGCGCCAAAGCCTTTGATGTCGCCAATTTCGGTGCCGATTTTGCCTATACCTTGGATTGCTGCGGCATTGGCGAGCTGGTGTATGAGAACTGGAATGCCGGTGATGTGGAGATCGTGTTCACCGGTCAGTCTGCACACCCGATGTCGGCCAAGGGCAAGTTGAAAAACTCCCTGCTGATGGCGCACAAATTTATCGCCATGCTGCCGGGCGGGGAAGCGCCGGAGTACACCGAAGGACGTGAAGGGTACTACTGGGTTAAGACCTTGCAAGGCAACAGCGCGCGTACCGTGCTGAAGATGGATGTGCGTGACTTCACCCAGCAAGGCTATGAGCAGCGTATGCAGTTTTTGCGTCAGCTGAGTGAAAGCTGTGCCGGGCTGTGGGGCGAAGGCAGCGTACAGTGCACGTTGGCCGACCGTTACGCTAACGTTTTTAACAGCCTGCAAGGCGATGCAGCGTATCCGATTGAGATCGTGAAGCAAGCCTATCGTAACCAAGGGATTGAGCCAAAAGTGATCCCGATGCGTGGTGGTTATGATGGCGCGGCATTGTCACAAAACGGCCTACCTTGCCCGAATATTTTCACTGGCGCGCATAACTTCCACTCTATCTATGAGTACCTGCCGGTGGATTCGCTGAAAGCAGCCAGCCGCGTGGTGGCGGAAGTGGTACAGGTGACCGCACAGCGCTTTGCGCCGCAGGAGGCGTAATGTTTCAGGTTATTCTGGCGCTGCTGGTGATTCTGGCGGTCGCTCGTTTGATCCTGCGTGGCTATAAAGCGGAGCCGGTATTGCTGTTGGCGGGGTTGCTGCTGATGGTAGCCACCCAGTTATTTGGCTGGGGGCGGATTTTACCGTCTTCTCTCCCCTCGACCGGTATTGCTGCGCTGGATGGGTTCGAAGTGATCCGCGATCTGTTCAGTAGCCGAGCCGCGCAACTGGGCATGATGATCATGGCGTTAATGGGGTTTGCCCATTACATGGATCACATTGGTGCCAATGCGGCAGTGGTTCGGGTGGCGATTAAGCCGCTAAAAAATCTGCGCTCTCCCTACGCATTACTGTTTTGCTCTTACTTGCTGGCCAGTGCGTTGCAACTGGCCATTCCGTCCGCCACTGGGCTGGCCGTATTGCTGATGGGCACGATGTTCCCCATCATGTTAGGGCTGGGTTTATCGGCCGGTTCGGCGGCCGGGGTGATTGCCACGTCGCTGGCGGTAGCTTATACCCCTACCGCCATTGATGCGATCCGTGGCGCGGCGGCGGTACAGCAGGATGTGGTGCAGTATGTCTTGTTTAGCCAAGGGCCGGCCGCCTTGGCGACGGTCTTGTTGATGGGCATTGTGCATATTTTCTGGCAACGCCACTGTGATCGTCAGGAAGGCTTTGTGCCGCAACCGGTGGCGGTGACGGAGCAGCAACAGCAGGGCGCGCCAGCATGGTATGCCGGCCTGCCAATGTTGCCGATCGTCATGGCCGTGGGATCATCCCAGCTGTTTGTGCAGGGCATTCGCTTGGATGTGACAACCATTGTGTTGATCAGTATGGCCATCTGTATGCTACTGGAGCTGCTTCGTCGGCGGGATGCTAAACAGGTGTGTGCCGGTTTCGATGTCTTTCTCAAGGGGATGGGACAGGCATTTAGCGGCGTTGTCGGTCTGTTGGTAGCGGCTGGGGTGTTTGCGCACGGTATTAAGGTCTGTGGCGCGATTGATGTGCTGATTGAGTGGGCATTGCATATCGGCTTGCCGCCGTTTGCCATGGCGGTAGTTTTTGCCATCGTCACCTTTGCGGCGGCGATGGTGATGGGATCGGGGAATGCGCCGTTTTTGGCGTTTGTCGAACTGATCCCACAAATTGCCAGCAGTATGGGCGCTAATGCCGTGAGCATGATTTTGCCGATGCAACAGGCGTCCCACATGGGGCGGGCGATTTCGCCCGTGTCTGGGGTGGTGATTGCGGTATCCAGTACGGCGGGCCTGACGCCATTTGCGGTGGTGAAACGGACGATGGTGCCGGTGGTGGCCGGGTTGGTGATCCACAC
>JBOFCH010000370.1:0-2537 GCA_051645985.1 Plesiomonas sp.
TGGAGCTATCCGGTAACCAGCCAGATAGAAACCATGCCAATGCGGTGGTACAGCCCATGATCACAGCAGAAATGGCATAGTCACGCCATTTTACTGCCGTTGACATCGGCTCTTTCCGCTTATGAGCCGAGGCGCTGGATGCGCTATTCGTGACATCCACCAGCGTAATTTCAAGTACCTGAGTCGTGCGGATCAAATGTTGCACTAAAGAGGGTCGCCACGGAATTTTGTGTGGCTTACCCAGCAACAACTGAGAAACCTGTTGCTGCTCGGCCGTTAACCGGATGGCGTCGGCAACCGATGGGCTGGATAACGTGAGAACTTTCGCCCCCAGTTGGGATGCCAACGCCAAGGCTTGCTCCGTCTCCACCGAGGTTTGCCCGTCAGTATCGACATGCAAAACCAACCACGGCAACTGGCGTCTCTGGGCAAAGCGGTGCCCATAACGTACTAAGGCAGTACCTTGTTGCGTGCCTAAGCAGACCATCAACTTACCGCGTAAAGGCTGAGTCGTTTTGCCGGCCGCCTGCCACTGTAGCTGCAAATCACCTTCGACATGGCTCGCGGCGGTTTGCATCGCCAGCTCACGCAACGCCGTCAGGTTATTTAGGGAAAAGAAAGACTGTAGCGCAGTTTTAGCCTGATGCGGCACATACACCTTGCCTTCTCGTAACCGCTCCAGCAGCTCCTTGGGCGGTAAATCGATCAAGACCAGACTGTCGGCCTCTAACAACACCTGATCGGGCAAGGTCTCTTTGACCCTGACCCCGGTCAGTTGCCACACCAAATCATTCAAGCTTTCCAGATGTTGAACATTGAGCGTGGTATACACATCAATGCCCGCGGCCAACAGCTCCTGTACATCCTGCCATCGCTTTTCATGGCGGCTGCCGGGAGCATTGGAGTGCGCTAACTCATCCACCACGGCAAGGGCTGGCTGGTGCGCCAACAACGCATCTAAATCCATCTCTTCGATACGTTGATTACGGTGGTACACCGTTTTTCTTGCCAGCATGGGTAGCTTATCCAATAAGGCCAGCGTTTCACGCCGGCCATGGGTTTCAACTACACCAATAAGAATGGCGGTACCTTCATTGAACTGCTCACGCACCGCTTGCAACATGGCATAGGTTTTCCCTACGCCCGGCGCAGCCCCGAGGAATACCTTCAGCTTCCCTTTTTGATCATTTTCCAAGCTGGCCAGTAACGCATCAGCCCGAACATCATCCCGCATGATGATCCTTATCCAGGAGCACGTTCAGCTCCAATACATTGATGACGGAAGGCCCCAGAATACCAGATTCCTGACGCGATCTGATGATGCTATGCAGCTGTTGTGGTGACATATTTCGCGCTTTCGCCACCCGCTCGACCTGCTCTTGTACCGCCGATAATGGCAGGTGTGGATCGAGTCCTGAGGCCGAACGCGTCAGCAAGGCAATGTCTTGAACGCCCTGCTGATATTGCTGCAAGGCGAACTCTCTGCGTAATGGTGAAGACATACCCTGATTACTGGCACTGCCGCCCAGAGAGGCGAAATTGCTCGCCGATGGTCGGCTCATAAAATACGCCTCACCACTAAATGGCTGCGCCAATAAAACACTGCCAATTACTGTTCCATCCGCTTTGAATAACTGGCTTCCATTCGCCTGCCAAGGAAACAGGATTTGGGCTAGTCCAGTTACCAATAAGGGATATCCAACGCCGAGCAGTAAAGTCAGGGTCAATAAAGTCCGTATTGCGATCATTGTTATGCTCCTATGCCAAACGTCACACGCTATGCCAAACCCAAAACGGTCACGATCATGTCGATCAGCTTGATTCCGATAAAGGGGACAATGAGTCCGCCAAGGCCATACACCAGCAGGTTACGACGTAATAAAGCCGCCGCCGTACCGGACAAATTCACCCCGCGCAAGGCAAGTGGAACCAGAGCAACGATGACTAAGGCATTAAAAATGATGGCCGACAAAATAGCGCTTTGTGGGCTGTGTAACTGCATCATGTTTAACACTGCCAGTTGTGGATACGCGGCAATAAACAGTGCCGGTAAAATGGCAAAGTATTTGGCAACATCATTCGCAATAGAGAAGGTGGTCAGTGCACCACGGGTGACTAATAACTGCTTCCCGACCTGCACCACATCCAGCAACTTGGTGGGGTTGGAGTCCAAATCAATTAAGTTACCGGCCTCTTTTGCCGCCTGAGTCCCTTCATTCATGGCTAAACCGACATCGGCCTGCGCCAGCGCTGGCGCATCATTCGCACCGTCACCACACATGGCCACTAACCGGCCGCCCGCTTGCTCTTGCCTGATATAAGCCAGCTTTTTCTCTGGTGTGGCTTCGGCAATGAAGTCATCGACCCCCGCGTCTGCCGCAATGGCCGCCGCCGTCAGCGGGTTATCACCGGTGATCATCACGGTGCGGATCCCCAACTGACGCAGCATCTGAAAGCGCGCTTTGATCCCCGGCTTGATAATATCTTTGAGGCAGACCGCGCCTAACAAGCGACGATGCGTACACACCAACAGGGGC
>JBOFCH010000371.1:0-1906 GCA_051645985.1 Plesiomonas sp.
GGAGCTTGGGATCAGTAACATCGTGAAACTGGCTTCCAATGAAAACCCACTCGGTTTAGCGGCCAGCGTACAGCAGGCATTAACCGCTGAATTGTCCGGGCTGACCCGTTATCCCGATGCTAACGGTTTTTATCTCAAACAAGCACTGGCCCAGCGTTTCGGCGTAGAAAGCGAGCAACTGACATTGGGCAATGGCTCGAATGATTTGCTGGAGCTGATAGCACGTGTATTTGTCAGCGAGCAAGACGAAGTGATCTATGCGGAGCATGCCTTTATTGTCTATCCGCTGGTGGTACAGGCACTGAATGCCACAGCGGTCGTCGTACCGGCTACCGAATGGGGGCACGATTTAACGGCCATGGCGGCGGCGATCACCGAGCGCACCAAACTGATTTTTATCGCCAACCCGAATAACCCAACCGGCACGTTTTTAAGCGCTGATGCGTTAGAAGCCTTCTTACAGCAAGTGCCTGCGCATGTCATGGTGGTTTTGGATGAAGCCTATACCGAGTATGTCGAGCCGAGCCGACGCTCGCCGTCCTTTGCGTGGGTGAGCCGCTTCCCGAATCTGGTGGTATGCCGTACTTTCTCCAAGGCTTACGGTCTGGCCGGTTTGCGCGTGGGTTACTCGGTTTCCGATCCGCAGGTCGCCGGTTTAATGAATCGTCTGCGTCAGCCGTTTAACTGCAATACGTTGGCCTTGCTGGCTGCACAAACGGTGTTGGATGATGCTGAATATCTGGCCACGGCGGTAGAAACGAACTGTCAGGGTATGGCACAGCTCACTGCATACTGTCAGGCGCGCGGGCTAACTTATATCCCATCGGCGGGCAATTTCCTGACCATTGCCATGGGTCGTCCGGCGGAGCCGGTCTATCAGCAGTTGTTGGCACGAGGCGTGATCGTGCGTCCAATTGCTGGTTATGGCATGCCAGATCACCTGCGGGTCAGCATTGGCTTGGCGCAGGAAAACCAACGCTTTATGGATGCGTTGGATGAGGTTTTATTTCGCTAACGTTTTCAAGTATTCGGCCCACGTAGCCAGAAAAATAACCGCAGGAGAGCAGAGTAATTGCTATGGAATCGCTGACGTTACAACCGATTCAACGCGTAAACGGAACGGTGAATCTGCCCGGTTCAAAGAGTGTTTCTAATCGCGCTTTATTGCTGGCGGCACTGGCTCGCGGCACCACTCGACTTACTAACTTACTCGACAGCGACGATGTACGGCATATGCTCAATGCCCTCAAGGCGTTAGGTGTAAATTATCGTCTATCGGCTGATCGTACCGAGTGTGAAGTGGAGGGGTTGGGGCGAGCATTGCATGTGCCTTCTACCACTCAGGCCGCCACACAGCCGACTCATGCAACCAGCGAGCATGCGCCGTTGTCGCTCTTTTTGGGTAATGCGGGTACTGCCATGCGTCCGCTGACTGCCGCGCTGTGCGCCGGACAGGGCGAGGTGGTTCTAACCGGTGAGCCGCGCATGAAAGAGCGCCCGATTGGCCATTTGGTTGACGCCTTGCGTCAGGCCGGCGCACAAATCACCTATCTGGAACAAGAGCAGTATCCACCGCTGTTGATCCAAGGCAGTACGTTACAAGGTGGGCGAGTCGAGATAGATGGCTCGGTATCCAGCCAGTTTTTAACTGCCTTTTTAATGGCCGCGCCACTTTTTAGCGGCGATACCGAGCTGCATATTCGTGGCGAGCTGGTGTCTAAACCGTATATCGATATCACGCTGCATATCATGGCGGTTTTCGGCGTACAGGTGCGCCACGATAATTATCAGGTATTCCATATCGCAGGTAATCAGCAGTATGTTTCACCGGGTGATTATTTGGTGGAGGGCGATGCATCATCGGCGTCCTATTTTCTAGCCGCCGCGGCCATTCGCGGGGGAACGC
>JBOFCH010000372.1:0-25385 GCA_051645985.1 Plesiomonas sp.
CTGTCGGGTCTGCCGCCTAACCAGCTGGCCAATGCCACCAGCTTGTCCAACTTCATGCGAACGCTGGCCGGTTCGATTGGTACGTCGATCACCACCACCTTGTGGGATAACGGAGAGGCCGTCAATCAGACTTACCTGACCGAGCATGTGAACCCGTACAATCCTGCTGCACAGCAGGCGTTCGATAGCATGCATCAACTGGGGCTAAACAGTCAGCAGGCGGCCGGGATGCTGGCACAGCAGATCACCCAGCAAAGCTACATTCTGTCGGCCAATACCATCTTTACCCTGTGTGGGGTAATGTTCCTTGGCTTGCTGGTGCTGATCTGGTTTGCCAAACCGCCATTCAATGCCGCAGGCGGTAACAGTGGCGCTCACTGATATGACGCGTGCTGATATGACGCGTAGCTAAGCCGTGCCATTAAAAAATGGCGTTTCTTAGCTATCAAAAAAACATACAATCAAAAAAACGTGCGATCAAAAAAGCCCGCCATCCTGTGATGGCGGGCTTTTTTATGATAACGCAAACCTATTCCTATCCATGACATCTGCGAGCGGATATGCCGTTACCCTTGTTGCCCTACGCGAATTGGTGTAACCGCCGTTTGTGCCGGGTTGCTCGGTGCGGATAACACCTTGCGCTGACTGGCGGCTGGCTCGCTAACGCGCGGCACTGACACGGCCGGATCCGGCGTCAGAGTCGCCATGCCGGGTAAGATAGGATCGACACCAATACGCACCACATGACCGCGCTGATCGGTCAACAGAGGTGGCAATGCTGCCTCTGCTGCCTCAGCGACCGCATGCGACACCGATTGAGCGCCATTATGCCCAGTCGCATTATCAGCCACCCCGACGGGTGTTGCCGCGGCCATCGGTGCTGATGAGGTCACCGGTTGATGCGGTACATTTGCCGATGCCGGGCTGGAAAGCGCAGCTGGTGGTATTGGCGCGCTCTGACTGGTTGCGGTCGCAGATGCCGGGCGTGGCGCGGCGTTCGGTGCCACAGGTGTCTGCGCTGGTAATGGTTTGGCATTAGCGCGGCCAAACAGCTGGGCAATTTGCGCAGCCGCCTGCTCGGTCAGTACCGTGATTTCAATACGTCGGTTCTGGCCGCTCATCGGATCTTCGACATTCACCGGCATCTGTTCCGCCATCGCGACCAGTTGCAGAATTTGATCGCGCTGCATGCCATTGGCTGTCATCACCCGACGGGCCGCTAACGCACGCTCGGCAGACAAATCCCAGTTGGTGTAATCCACATTATTTGGATAGCGAGTATTGTCGGTATGGCCGCTGATCATGATGCGATTTTGGATACTACCGAGTACCGGCGAAATTTGATCCAAAATCCCTTTGAAAAACGGGGTGATCCGCGTGCTTCCACGTTCGAACATGTAATGCTCGTTATCGTCTTGGATCAAGATCCGCAGCCCCTGCGGCACCACTTCCACCATCACGTTATTAGTCGCATTCAGACGCACGGCCACCGCATTCAGGGCTTCAGCCAACACTTCCATCTGCTGTTGGGTCAGGTACTTACCTTGCAGCTTACCTAACTCTTTGTTTTTATGCTGGCCGGGCGCTTTATTTTCCTGATACAGGGCAGTACCCAGCTTATCGTTGCCATCAAAATCCGATTTAACCGGATTTTCCAATGGTGACGCCTGTCCAGCAAAATCGACGGGGAACGGGCTGTTCGTGATATCGAACACGTTATCCATGTTATCGAACACACTGTAGGTCGCCATGTATTGCTGAACTTTTTGTCGCTCATCTTTGGTGGCGACTTCCATCACCCACAGCACCATGAAAAAGGCCATCATGGCGATAGCAAAGTCGGCAAATGCCACTTTCCATGCGCCGCCGTGCCCTTCGTCATGGTCGTCGTGCTGGACTTTCTTGATGATAATGGTGTGGTGTGAATCTTTAGCCATAATCAGTTCTGCTCGGCAGTCAGCCAGCGTTCCATCTCAAAGAAGCTCGGTTTGTATTCGCTGATCAACAATTTACGGCCAGCATCCAGCGCCAACAGGGTCGGGCGACCTTGTTGCTGAGCCACTAAGATAGCCATCACCATCTTCAGGCCCATCACTTCTTTTTTCACGAGGTTACCCATCGCCGCTGCCAACGGATCAAACACCCCGTAGCTGAGCAATACCCCGATAAAGGTTCCCACCAGAGCCGCGGCGACTTTGGCACCGATCAATGCCAGATTACCGCCGATATTTTGCATGGTTACCACGATCCCCAGTACCGCCGCGACGATACCAAAACCCGGCATGGCTTCACCGGTTTTAGCCAGCGCCTTGGACGGGCGCAGCAAGTCATTTTGGATAGTGTGTATTTCGGTTTCCAGCAGCGCCTCCAAATCATGGGGCGCCATTTTACCCATCGCCATCAAGCGCAGGTTATCAGTAATAAAGGCCAGCAAGACCGGCGATGCGGTGACGCTCGGGTATTTGGCAAACAGCGAGCTGGAGTCTGGATTTTCGATATGCTCATCCAGCTTTTTAATGCCGTCTTTACGCACGGTTTCCAATAGCTCAAACATCAGCTCGATAATGGCGCGGTAGTAATCTTGGGTGTAACCTTTCCCCATCAGGGTTTTCAGCTGACCGCCGATCCCCTTAAGCACCGCGACTGGGTGCGCTACCACCATGGCCCCCATCGCCGCCCCGACGATGATAATCAGCTCCGCCGGCTGCCACAGTGCGCCCAAGTTACCTTTGGCTTCCAGATAGCCCAGAACGACACAGCCAAAAACAATAAAAAAACCAATTATCCGTTGCATATACCCCCCATTAGTCCGGCTGGCTCCAGCCGTCTAACAGTCTGTTGAGCTGTTTCAGCGCTTTCTTATGTAACTGGCAGATCCGCGCTTCGGTAAGATCCAACACCAGAGCTATCTCTTTGAGGTTCATCTCGTGCTCGTAGTACAGGCACAAAATGGTCTGCTCCCGCTCCGGCAATTGTTGCAGGGCGCAGGATAAATCACGTTTGAAACGGGCGGACTGAGCTTCATCGCTCGGCCAATACAGGCCGAAGCTCTCAAAGCCATCCTCCTGTAAGCTGTCGAGGCTATCAACCTGCTCAGCCTGACAGGCCAACAGGCGCTCGTGCAGCTCCTCATCGCTGATTTGTAGGGCGCGCGCTAGCTCCTGACGGGTTGGCTTACGCCCCAATTCCCGACTGAGGCTGCGAATGCGGTCTTTCAGCTCATGGCTTTTTTGCCGCACGCCGCGTGAACGCCAATCGAGACGGCGCAGTTCATCCAGCATGGCACCGCGAATACGTGGGCTGGCCATCACTTCTAAAGGTACATCGCCATCTGGATCGTAACGGCGAATTTCCCCCAGCAGCGCCAGCATGCCTATTTGCTCTAAATCATCACGGCCAATCACCGCGCTGACTTGCGGCGCCAGATGGTAGGCGATACGCCGCACCAGCGGCGCGTGTTGCAACAGCAAGCGTTGCTCCCGTGCCTGACGCCCCAGTTTCTGGCTGGTCTGATAGGCATTCAGCCCCTGCGCGTTATCCCCGGCTGCGCACATAGGCCGTTACTGCACCACGAGCTTGGTGATCAGCACTTTGTCCACCGCACTTTCACCGGTCATTTTCTGCATAGTGGCCCGAATGGCGACGAGCAATTTGTCTTGTAGCGTCGCCACAGCATCTGGCGCCGTCAGCTTGGCAAAATCTTCATGACTCAGTTCGGTCACGATGCTGTTACGCACCAATGGCATAAACTCCTGTACCTGAGTTTCAAACTGGCTGTTGTAGGTCATCAACGACAACTCCAGCATCATGTAGTGCAGGCGATCTTCCCCTTGCACGCTGATCACGAAGCGTTCCAGATTGATAAAAATCGGCTTTTTTACCACCGCAGCCGATGCGACTTCGATCGGTTTCACGGGAGCCGGCTTGTTCATGACAAAATGCCAGTAACCCCAACCGCCCCCGCCAATCAGGACAAGCAGCAGCAGCGCTATGATGGCCAGCAAAATGACTTTAGATTTGTTTCCTTGCGACATGATGTTCTCTCTTAAACCAAGCTGTCGAAGCCCGCACGATGACGTGGCAGATCCAGCGCCGATACACTACCTTGGACGGCGGTACGGCGGAGCACCGTTTGACCATGGGCAGCGTTAGGCTCCTGCTGCGGATGATTCCCATGCTGCGGCTGTCCACCTGACACTGAGACATCAATCAGGTTCATCTGGCTCTGGCTGAAGTCCTGCCGCAGACGGTCACTGCCCGCCAGCAGGGCTTCGCGCAGCTGTGGATGAGCAGCGTTAAACTGAACACTCAGTTTGTCTCCTTCCATCCGCAAACTGATATCCAGTTTCCCCAGCTCTGGCGGGTCGAGACGGATCTGGGCATGTTGCAGTTTATTCCCGGCCTGTAATTGGATCCGCTGGCGTAGCTGTTCAATTAGCGCATCGCCCCACTGGGGCTTATTAATATCCAGGCTGAGGGTCGGTGATGGGGTACTCATGGTATCGGCGCTGGTCGGCATTGCCGCCGCCGGAGTGGCCTTTGCCGTGATGGCATTTAGTCCTTGCTGGCTAACCGCAACCACCGGAGCCGACAGGGTTTTGTCACTCAAGGCGTTAGCTAACGCGCTCAGATCGCCATCATGCAGCGAAGCCGCCACAGCGGCAACCGCTGGACGGGCGCTATCAGCACCGTGAGCATCCAGATCGGCCGGCGCTGGAATATCATGAACCGGTGAATCCGTTTTTCCCGCGGTGCGCAGGACGTTATTGCCCGCCATGTTATTGCCCGTCATCGCGGTTAATGCCGCCGCTGTCAACGGCATATCCGCGCCCACGCCCATACCGCCACCGCCAGCATTGGCAAAGCCTTGGCGCAAAGCGTGTGGATTAACCGCCTGCTGAACCTGTAGCAAATAGGCTATCTGCTGAGCCAGATCGGCTTGCCCCGTGGGCGTGCCGCTCTCGTCTGACTCATGACTGGCTTTATCCTCTTTGCCCTGCTCCGCAGCACCCTGCGCGGCCTTTGTCTCACGGTGAGCCGATGGGGTATCACCACTGCGGTCAGCGGTATTATCGGCATCCCCCTTCGCGGCGCTAGCCGGACGCTTATCTGAGGTACTGCCTGAACCACTTAACGACTGGCTGAAGCGGTGACCATCACGATGACCGGCCGCCGGCTGCACACTGCTACCAGATGCAGACGCGGAGCCGCTACGCGCAGCAGAAGAAGGGGCAGATGTCAGTTGCGTCAATTGAGTCAATTGTATAGTCATGAGTTCTGTATATAAGCCTGTAGGCCTTGTTGCTGTGAGGGTTGCTGACAGATTTTTTCCCGGATCTGCGCCTGTTCAGCTTGAGCGGCCTGAATCCACTGCGGATAACGCGCCGCCAACTGCTTGAGCACCGGCTGGGCATCGGCCGGGATCTCAGCCGCGCTCAGGCGTGACAATCCAGCAAGCAATTTCTGATCCAGCTCAGCCAACAGCGCAAACTCGCCGCTACGCGCGGCCTGCTCCATCGCCTGACTCAACCGCTGTAACCGCTCACTGAGTCCGCTCATTGGCCAGTCACTTTGCTCGGATGCAGAGCCAGCCAACCTTCACGAATTTCGCTGATCAGGCCGCTAACCTCATCCACCATCGCAATACTGTTTTGGGCATTGGCTTCAAACAGACGACGGCCACAGTAGTCATACAAACGGTACAGTTCGGTCGCGACCTCACCGCCCTTTTCCATATCCAAGATGGCACTTAGCCCTTGCAAAATATCTAAGCACTTGGTGATCATCTGGCCTTTTGACTCGACCTGACCACGCTCCATAAAACCGCGCGCCCGGGTCAGATTATCCAGCAAACCGTCCAGCAACATCAGGATCAACCGGTGCGGGCTGGCCGCGGCAGCCTGAGCTTGAGTTTTCGCCTGTTGGTAAGCGTTAAGTCCGTTATTCATCATTCATTTCACTATCAATTAACTCATCAACATGCCGTACAGCATGTTCTGAGTCTGCTGCATGCTGCTGATCATTTTGTCCATCTTGGCGTAGTAATCGCGCAGGGATTGCTCACGCACTTTCAGGCGTGCATCCAAGTCTTCGCGATCTTGACCGATCTTTTTCTGCTCTTGCTCAAGGCGATCAATACGGGTAGTAAAGTTACCGCCAGAGGTTTTGAAATCTTTTAAGTTCGTGGTGACGCTCTGCATCAGCCCACTTTTACCATCGGCACCCAAAAAGACGGTGCTGATACTTTCCGGGTCTTCGTTGATAGCTTTAGTCAGCTTTTCGTCGTCGATCTCCAGTTTGCCCTGACGATCAGTTTTAATGCCCAGCATCGATAGGGTTTTACCGTCATAGACCTGACCCATGCTGTTACGCAGCTGGCTCATCATGCCACGGGTCATGCTGTCACCGCCGAGCACACCCGGTTTCTTACGCTTTTTGCCGTCTGCGTCAGTCACATCGGTGGCTTTGGAGTGCTTATCGATGGTATCAACCAGCTCGTTGTAGGCAGCGACAAAGCTTTTCACCGCCTCTTTCATGCCGTCGCTATCTGGCTTTACGCTAACGGTCGTCTTACCGACTTGCTTAGCCTCTACCGAAATGCCATCGATAATGTTGTCAAATTTGTTGTTTTTCGAGCTGAAAGTCAGCGACCCCATCTTCAGCTGCGCATCTTGGGCCGGTTGTAATGTGCTCACTTGAGTACTGCTCGCCGTAGATGTCACGCTAACGGTATTCTCAGCGCCGGTATCTTTACCGCTGATCACCAGTGAGTATTGATCGCCATCCTCGCGTACCACGGCGGCTTTGACGCCGGGATTATTTTTATCACCGTTGATCTGTGCGGCGATATCTTCCAACGAGCTACCGGCTGCGACGGTAATATCAAATTTGTCTTTGCCATAACCGATGGTCAGCGTCTGGCCTTGTGTGGCGTTGTCATTACCGTCAAACGTCACCTTATCTCGACCAATTTGCGCCATCTGAGTGACTTCAAACTCATAATTACCGCTGGCCGTGGTGCCATTGACCGACGCCGACAAAATTTTGTCATCGCCGGCACTGACCGTGGTTTTATTCAGCTCACGGGCGGAGTCCAGTTTTTCGGCAGCAGTACGCAGCTTATTCACCGAGGTCTGGGTTTCGCGGTATGCGGCAATCAGGGCTGTGTTTTGATCTTCTTGGCGTTTCCACTGGGTTTCTTTCGGTAAACGCTCGGAATACAGCTGTGCGTAAATCAAATCTTCAATCGGTAGGGTACCGATACCGCCAATGGTAATGCCCATAATCCATCCTCTGTCTGCCGCCCCACCGTCCGTCTGTCGTCACTGATGACGAACGTAAAAGGCTAGGCGTTGAATGCAAAAAAAATGCCATAAAATCGTCAAGTTCCGTGCGCAAAGCCATGAAGCTCGCACCGGAATACAGCAACGACGGGTTAACTCCGCGTAGCTATGCGTGTAGTTATGCGTCGTACTGTGCTTTGCTCTGTTCCTCGCCAAGTAAACCAAGCGTAGAAAAACAGCAAAACCCAGTAAAAAGGGGCCAACCGGCCCCTTTTTGGATGTCAGGTACCACCGTGGACAACCTAAATCGGCTGACCGCACCCGGTAACCTTGATGCGTAATCAGGCGTAATTAACGCAGCAGACCCATGATCATGGATGGGGTCTGGTTGGCCTGAGACAGCACCGAGATACCCGCTTGCATCATCATGTTCTGCTTGGTCATGTTGGCAGACTCTTTGGCGATGTCAGCATCCATGATACGGCCTTTGGCCACGCTCACGTTCTCTTCAATGTTGGACAGGTTGTTGATGGTAGATTGGAAACGGTTTTGTACCGCACCCAGTTCCGCCATAGAGCTGCCCATTGCTTTAATCGCCCCATCCAGACCAGAGACAACAGCGCCGATAGCGCCAGCAGAACCGGTGATTGCAGAGCTGGATTTGAATGCGCCAGAAGTATCTACCTTCACAGTGATCTTGTCAGCGCTCTTCATCTCAGCACCCACTTGGAAAGTGATACCAGACGCCAGGCCACCAGAAGCAAACAGCGCCTTACCCGCAAAGGTCGTGGTCTTCTGAATACGCTCCAGTTCAGAATTCAGCGCAGTGAACTCTTCGTTCAGCGCCGTTTTATCTGCTGAAGTGTTAGTGCCGTTGGCCGCTTGCAGCGCCAGTTCACGCTGACGTTGCAGGATGTTAGACGCTTCTTTCAGCGCACCTTCTGCAGTTTGTGCCAGAGAGATACCGTCAGCGGCGTTACGCTGGGCAACAGACAGACCACGAGTCTGAGACTCCATACGGTTAGCGATCTGCAGACCGGCCGCATCGTCTTTGGCGCTGTTGATACGCAGGCCGGTAGACAGGCGCTGCTGGGAAGTGTTCAGGCTCAGTTGAGTGCTAGCCAGGGAACGCTGAGCAGTCAGGGAAGGCTGGTTAGTATGAACTGACAGTGACATGTGATCTCTCCTAAATACAAAAACAGGTCTCGTACCTTGTTACTGGTATTAAGCGGAAGAGTCGGTCGCGGGCTTAAATCTTTTTTTCGCCAAGCAGGTGATTTTTTTCACGGTCATGACCGGCGAATATGACAGAGCCGGCAAACAGCCGGCTCAATGGGAAGTTATCGGGGGGTTTATCCGCTCGTGAGTCCGTTGCCCGCTTAACGGGTCAGTAACGCGACTACCGTCTGGCGGGATACCCCAGCCTGCGCCAGCAGACTGGACAGCGGCTTATTGACGATACGCTCAGAAATGCCCGCCGTTTCGGTTTCCGGCATCCGCGCATAACGCCCTTGCAATTGGCGTTCAATCTGCTGCTGGTAACGGGTTAGCTCTTGCAGGGAGCTGCGGATCTGTTGCATTAGCCGCTCAATATCGGCCAGCGACTGGCGGGTATCTTGCGTTTTACGAAAACTGAGTTTCTCCGCATCAATCATCTGTGGCTGACGCTGCTCCGGTTGTACCTTTACCGGGTTACCGGCGGGGAAAACTTGTCCGTTACCGGTCAGCCAGAAGCCTTCTGCAATGTCTTGCCAGTTCCCTTTGCCGGCCGAAAACTCCAGATCGCCCCACTTATCCACCTCGGCCCGGATCCCGCGCGCCGACAACCCGCGGCTCAGTTTGCGCGCAATACTGGTCATATCGTCATCCGGATCAATCTGCACTTTAACCTGACGTGGTTTACCGCTGTCGAAGGCAAATTTCAGGACTTCCGGCTGGGTGCGCTCGCCTTGCAAACGCAAGCCACGGATGGAGAAACGCTGCTGCTGGTTACGATTTAAATGCCGTACCGAAAAATCAGCATTGAACAGTGGCTTGTCATCATAGGTTTGATGTACTTGCTGACCCAATTGACGCTGCAAAGAAACCAGCTCCTGCGTCAGACGCTGGCGACGCCCTTCGGTTTGCTTCAAGCTACGCTGTGCCAGCTGTTTGCTTTGCTGCAAAATATCTTCGGCGTTGTGCAAGGCGCGCAATGCGGTCTGGGTTTTCGCCAGTTGATAATGCGCCTTCGCGGTGACGCCCAGCAGACTACCGCGCTGGCCGTGGCGCAGACGCTCAATCTCTTCAGCCGACGTCCGCGTGTCAACCGCGGCACCGGCAGAAGCCGATACCGCCAGACCGGATTTTTGCTGACTGACCACTGGCGAGCGGTTCAGATCCGAGGTGCGCTGGGTGCCCAGACGGGTACTGTTAACTTGGTTAACCAAGGTGTGTTCTCTTTATCTGTTTGGTTCGGTGTTAATGCTGTCTGCTGCACGGTACGCAGGGCCTTAGCCCTGCGCATCAGGTAATAATGTGACAGTAAGGAATATTACTTGATGTAGTTAAACAGCGACATATCATTGATTTTGGAATAGCTCAGCTGGGTCGCCGTCAGCGCCAGCTCGTAACCTTTGAGACGCGAGACCGCCTCTGGCATATCCAGATCCTTGATATCCCCAATCATCTTCTTGTTCATCAAACTGTTGTCTTCATGCGCGCCTTCCATCCGCTCCAACGACTGCATCTGACTCCCCAGCCCCCCCCACGCACTGTTCAGCTGTACCGAGGTTGATGCAATATGGCGGTCAGCATTTTGCATCTGCTTTTCCAGCTCCTCTTGCGTGGTCGCCGGATCGCGTAGCGCTGTCGTCAAATCATCAATGGCTTTAAACACCGTATCATTGCCGGAGCCAAAAATTGTATCCGCCGTGATGTTAACCGGCAAGGTCACCCCTTCGGCGGTACTGGAGGTACGGCGGGCGCTGTCGCCCTGATAGACATAATCCGGCGCGCTGTACGGCTTGTTTTTCAGCTGGTTACCGGCAAACTGATAATCACCGTCTGGGTTCTGACTGTTCGCCACGCTCAGCAATTCATCCCGGATCGATTCTAGCTCGTTGGCCATCGCTTCACGGTCATCTTGGGTCATAGCGCCGTTACCGAGGCCCAATACCAGCTCTTTTCCACGCAGCAGAATATCGTTGCCGTTTCGCATCAACGCTTCTTGCTGGGTGTACTCATTCATCAGATTTTTGATGTTTTTGCTGTACTGGTTAGTCGCGGCCTGCTGACGCTCTAACAACATGATCTGTACCGAGCCAATCGGGTCGTCCGATGGGGTCAGGATCTTGGTCTGCCGCTGCATCTGCATCACGGTGGTGTTGTAGTTGCTATTGGCCGTCTGCATCCCGTCCATCATCATGCTGTTTAGCTGAAAAGTACTCATGCGCATGGTGGTGGCTCCTTAATTGAACATCGCTAAGGTGGTGTCAAACAGCTGCTGCGCCGTGCTGACGATTTTGGCGCTGGACTGATACATCTGGGTGTACTGCATCAGGTTACCGGCCTCTTCATCTTTCGATACCCCAGCCAAGGATTCCCGATCGTTAAAAGCTTGCTGATACAACGAGGTATTGGAGGTCAGTTCAGCTTTGATCTGCGAGGTCTGGATAGCCCAGTCACCACAAATCCCGGTATAGGCTTTGCTCAAGGTTTTCCCGTTCAAACCGGCCACCGTGACACCGTAGATTGCCTGATCCGCCGGTGACAAGGTGATTGCCAGCGGCGTATCTTTCAGTGCAATCAGTTTGGTCAGGTTATTACCGTTACCCGGGCCAATGTCCACATCATCGCCCAACGCCAGATCGGCCGGGTCTTTTAGCGCCAATGACAAACGGCTCGCCGCCCCTTCCACGCTATCGGCACCACTGAACATATCCTTACCGCTGAGGTTACCGTTGATGTCATAGCCTTGCTGGTGCACCGCATTGAACTGCTGGGCAAAGCCGTAAGCCATGCTATCCAGCTCTTTTTGCTTTTCGACCAAGTCTTTATCCCGGAAGGTCATCAATCCGCCGATATTACCGCCGATATTACGTGGCATAGCAAAGGTCGCGTCACCACGTTTGATGCTGATCACGCCATCACGCGCCATATCCAACTGGCTGGCGGTGTTACCGCTGACCAGCGGCTGGCCTTGATCTAGGTTAATATCGACCGTGCCATCCGGTTTGTACTGGACGTTGACACTCAGCTGTTCGGACAGCTGGCTGATCGCCTGATCGCGCGCATCCAGCACATCGGTCATGGTCTGGCCGCGAGCGCCCGCTTCTTTGATCTGCTTGTTCATCTCGGCGATACTGGCCAGCAGCGAGTTAGTCTGGCTGATGCTGGAATCAAGCTGGCTATCGAGCTGCTTGCGCTGGCTTTTCAGCTGCGCATCCATATTGTTAAAACGCTGCACCACCGCATCGCCTTGCGACAAGATAGATTGGCGCAGCGCCATATCTTGTGGGTTCACTGCCGCTTCACTGAGCGCGGAATAAAATCTATCCAGACCAACGTTGATGCTAGAGCTATCCGAGGTCAGAATTTGCTCGGTTTTGCTCATGTAACGGTATTGGGTGGTACTCTGTTGCAGCGCCGAAGATTGACGCCACAAGCTGGTATTCAAAAAGCCGTCCGCTAGACGATCAATGCCGGTGACACCGACCCCCGCACCGACGCCGCCCGGGCCAACTTGACTGGCCAGACCGATGCGCTGACGGGTATATCCGGGCGTGTTCATGTTCACCAGATTATGAGAGGTGGTGTTCAGGCCGGCATTGGCCGCGCCCAGACCGGTCAAACCGATATTAATCAGACTCATGACAACGTCCTTACTCAGTGCAAAAACACCCAGCCTCAATGGCCGGATGTCGGCAGGCAAGCGGCCTGCGGGTTCTGAATAGTATTAAGCGACCTGCCGGGCAAAACGATTAAATCCGCCGGCCGTCGCGTAACACTGTGGGTTATTCCAGCATCTGCTGAACCTGTTGCCAAACCCCTTGCAGTTTGCGGGCATACTGCGGATCGGTGGCATAACCGGCCTGTTGCAGATGGTTAAAATAACGCTCTGGATTATCCGCATGCTGCAATGCCTTGGCGTAACGGCGATTACTGCGCAGAAAATTGACATAATCCTCGAACGACTCAGCAAAGCTCTGGTATACCCGAAATGGGGACTCTTGATTCACGCTCTGGCCATCAATCACTTCCGGTGCCGTGACCGTGACCTGCTCGCCCTGCCAGCCCGAGCTGGCTTTGATGTTAAACAGGTTATAACTGCTCTGCTCGCCACTGCGCAAAATACCACGCCCCCAGCCCGTCTCCAGCGCCGCTTGCGCCAACAATACCGATGGCGAGGTACCGAGCGCGCGTGCCGCGCGGATCGCATACGGGAATAGCTTGTTGATAAAGTTTTGTTTTTGCGGATCGGTGCTGGTGTCTGCCGCCCCTTGCGCACTGACCTCAGCCGCGCCGCCAAAAAGCTTATCCAGCACGGTGGCCGGTAGCCACGGTGCCTGGATCGGTTTACCCTGCGCCGGTTTAGCATGCATGGTCACCGCAAAACTTTCGACGGCCCGTGCCGATTCACTTGGCACGCCAGACGCCGATTTGCCTTTACCTTTCGGCACCGCAGCGCCCAGTTGTTTCACCAGCATCTCGGCAATCCCAAGGTGACTTTTTTTGCTCATCTCAGACGCCAGCTGGCCGTCATAAAATGACTGGTAAAAATCTTGCTGCCGACTGCTCAGCGGGGAGTCTGGATCGCGCATGGCTGTATTGGCCTGACGCATATGTTTGAGTACGGTCTGCAAGAACACCGCCTCAAACTGCTGCGACACCTGACGCAGTGCCTGCTGCTGATCGCGGTTACCCTTGATGTTTTGCAACTGGTGCACATCGTTGTACAGGAACGAGGCTTGCGCCTCGTCCGGCGAGATCTCCATACTCATATTACGATCAGCTCGCCTTCCAGCGCGCCGGCCTGTTTGAGAGCTTGCAAAATCGACATCAGATCGCTCGGCGTAGCACCCAAGCTGTTGATAGCATCGACGATAGTTTTCAGTGAGGTACCGGCCGGCCAGACAAATGCCTTGCCACGCTCTTCGTTCACACTGACATTCGACTGTGGGGTGACCACGGTTTTACCGTTCGACAGTGCATTTGGCTGACTGACACGGGAGTTCTCGACGATATTTACCGTCAGCGAGCCGTGGCTAACCACCGCCGGACGTACCCGTACGTTTTGGCCCATCACGATAGTACCGGTTCGCGCGTTAAAGATAATGCGCGCTGGCGTTGGCCCTTCGGCCACTTTCAGATTTTCCAGTGCCGCCATAAAGCCGACCCGCTGACTCGGATCTTGCGGGGCGCGCAGCACCACTTTGGCATTACTCTGGGCATTCGCCACCCCCGGGCCTAACACGCGGTTAATCGCCATCTCAATATTGCGCGCGGTATTAAAACCGGGCTGTTTGAGATTAAGAATAATGTCTGGGTTAGTCAGGAATGAGGACGGAATTTCGCGCTCAATCAAGGCCCCGTTCGGGATCAAACCCGCCGTCGGGATATTAACCGTGATCCCGCTACCACTGGCGCCTTCGGCGTTCAAACCGCCCACCACCAGATTACCCTGCGCCATGGCATACACTTGACCATCCACGCCGCGCAGTGGCGTCAGCAATAAGGTGCCACCACGCAGGCTTTTCGCATCCCCCATCGAGGAAACGGTAATGTCCAGCGTCTGGCCTTTCGAGGCCAACGGAGGAAGGGTGGCGCTGATAGCCACCGCCGCTACGTTTTTCAGTTTAGGATCGGCATTGGCCGGCAGTTGCACCCCGAACTGACTCAGCATGTTTTTGATCGACTGCGAGGTGAACTTGGTCTGACTCTTGTCACCGGTTCCGCTTAAACCGACCACCAAGCCGTAACCGACCAGCTGGTTTTCCCGGATCCCCTGTACGTCCACCATATCCAGCAGTGGCGCCGCCACTGCTGACATGCTGCCAACCCACAGGGCCAGCAGCCAATAACATCTCTTCATTATCATCCTCAGATCGGGAAGAACGGGCTGTTAAAGAAGCGGGTCAGCCAGCCAGCCGAGTTGGAGTCTGCCAGCGCACCGCGACCGGAATAGGTGATCCGAGCATCGGCCAGCCGCTGCGAGGAAACGCGGTTGGTGCCATCAATATCATCGACCCGAACCAGACCGTTGAGACGGATATACTCGTCACCCTGATTCAGGCGCAGCCACTTCTCACCGCGCACGCGCAAAATGCCGTTTGGCATCACCTCATACACCAGCACGGTGATGCTACCGGACAGCGAGTTTTGCTGCGAGCTGGTGGAATTGCCCTTAAAGTCGCGATCAGCGCCCAGTGAAGAGGCCGCTTTCGGATATTCGTGGCCAAACAGCGTGGCAACGCCGACGCTGGTGTTACTCTCTTTGCCAAAGCTGGTACCGGCCTTCTTGCTGGAGCTGGTTTGCTCTTGCAACACCACGGTCAGTACATCGCCGACCCGGAACGCGCGCCGGTCCTGAAACAACGCCATGTTGTAATCAGTGCTGAACAAGCCACCGTCCTTGTCCCTTTCCATCGCCGGTAGCTTCATCGGCGGTGGGGTGAAATCATCCTCCCCCGGATACGGGCCGATCGGCGGGTGCGCACACCCGGCCAGCAACAGGGTTAACAGAACCAGAACGCGTTTCATGTCGGCCTCACTCTCTCTTTACTTGCCACTTGTGCCGTTACTTGCCGTCATTACAGTGACTGGCTGACAAATTTCAACATCTGATCGGCACTGGATACCACCTTGGCATTCATCTCGTACGCGCGCTGAGTGGTGATCATGTTGACCATCTCTTCCACCACGCTGACGTTAGAGCCTTCCAGAGAATACTGCTTGAGCTGACCCAAACCGTTTTCACCCGCTACCCCTTCATTCGGTGCGCCACTGGCCCCGGTTTCTTTAAACAGGTTGCTACCGGCAGCTTCTAGACCGGCGGGGTTGGTGAAGTTCACCAAGGTGATCTGTCCTAGCTCTTGCGGCTGCGGATCATCGGCCGTGGTATAGGTGACAGTACCGTCAGTGCCCACAGAGAAACTGGTGGCATTTTCCGGGATTTCGATATTTGGACTCAATGGCAGACCGTTGGAGTTCACCAGCATGCCTTCGGCATTGCGGTGGAACTGACCGTTACGGGTGTACGCCATGGTGCCATCGGCCATTTCAATCTGGAAAAAACCCTGACCTTGAATCGACATGTCGGTCGGCACATCGGTTTGCTGATAGGCACCGGTTTTCATCAGTTTTTCGGTACCCACCACGCGCACACCGTTACCCAGCATCAGACCACCCGGGGTCTCATTTTGCTGATCGGCCATCCCGCCCGGCTGTTTTTTGATCTGATAGAACAGATCTTCAAACGCGGCGCGATCTTGCTTAAAGCCGATGGTATTCACGTTAGCCAGGTTGTTAGAAATCACCTGCATCTGCACGTCTTGCGCCGCCAGACCGGTTTTACTTACCCATAATGCTGCATTCATGCTGTTATGCCTTACTCACGGATCAGACGGTTACCGGCAGTGGTCAAATCCTCTGCGGTTTTCATCATCTTGACCTGAAGTTCAAAGTTACGCGCCAGCGTCATGTTGCGGATCATCGCGTCGACCGCATTGACGTTGCTGGACTCCAAATAGCCGCTCGCCACCTGTACCGTGTCATCTGCCGGAGCACTGCTGTTATCCAGCATGCGAAACAGCCCATCCGGGCTTTTGGCGATTTCATCCGGTTTCGGGTTGACCAGCTTGAGCTGACCGGCTTCCTGCATCAGACCGCCATTGGGGGCCACAATAGACAAGGTGCCATCTTTACCCACCGTCAGCTGACTGTATTCCGGCAATACGATCGGGCCGTCAGTACCGACGACCGGATGACCGTTGACGCTCAGCTCGCCAGCATCGTTGGTGGTGAAATTACCGGCACGGGTATAAGCCTCACCTTGCGGGGTTTCGACGGTAAAAAAGCCATCACCTTGGATCGCCACGTCCAGTGGACGGTCGGTACGTTGCAGCGCCCCGCCAGAAAAATCCGACCCCAGCGCTTGCTCGCCGACCAAGGCGCGGGTCTGGTAACCCGCACCGCGCAACAGCTCAGTGGATGCCTGCTCTAAGTCAGCGCGAAAACCGGTGGTGTTCACGTTAGCCAAGTTGTTAGCCTGCACCTGCTGTGACATCAGGGTACGGCGCGCACCGGACAGGGCGGTAAACAGCAATTTATCCATAACTTAAGCCGCGCCTTACAGAGAGTTGAACAGGATCTTGGTCATCTCATTGGCGACCTGAATCGACTTGGCGTTAGCCTGATAGCTGCTCTGCGCGCCCATCAAGCCGACCATTTCGTCGGTGATATTCACGTTAGAGTTCTCATAGCGACCGGTCAGGATGCTGCCCAATTGGCCTTCCCCCGCCACCCCAGTCATCGCCTGACCAGAGGCAAAGGTTTCAGTCCAGCGGTTACCCCCGGCCGGTTGCAGACCTTCATTATTGGTAAAGCGCGCCAGTTGCAGCTGGCCTTGGCTGACTTTTTCCCCGTTGGTGTAACGCGCCATCACGGTGCCATCCGGCTCAAAGGACCAGTTGGCAAATTTACCGGCCGCATAACCATCGGAGCTGACGGTGTTGATGCTAAAGCCGCCGCCATACTGAGTCATGGCGCTCATGTCCAGCGCCAGCGGCTGGCCATTAGGCAACGTCAATGATAGGTTCGATGGGCTAGGTTTGAGCAGCTTGCCGGTATCATCAAACTCAACCGGCGTCGGGCCGCCAGGCAGCAGGGTGTTATCCATCGCTACATGCATATCCCACTGACCATCGGCGGTCTTACGATAATACTGGGTGACCTGATGCTCGTTACCCAACTGGTCATACACCTTGACGGTGCTGGTGGAGTTGTAAGTAGAAGGATCCGTGATATCAAACGGCTTAGCCGCATCAATCACCGGCGCACCGGAATCCAGATTCAACCCCAGTGAGCCTTTGGTGGTGGCCTTCGGCGCCTGATCGGCCTGATCGATGGTGATCGGCTGACCACCTTTACCCAGCAGCAAAGAGCCATCGGCACTGACCAAATTCAGCATGCTCGGATTGTTCTTGTCCTGACGGGTATCGAAGATCCCGGCGCGGGTATAAAACTTCTGGCCGTTATTCTCAACCACAAAAAAACCATCGCCGTTGATCGCCAGATCGGCGTTACGACCAGTGGTGGTCATGCTACCGGTGGCAAAGCTTTGCCGAATGTTAGATACCGCCACCCCGTTGGCCTGACCGCCACCGAAGGTCGCTGAATAGACATCTTGAAACTCGGTACGCGAGGATTTAAAGCCGGCGGTCGAGCCGTTAGCAATATTGTGGCTGATGGTGTTCATCTGCTCACTGGTGGATTTCAGACCGCTCAGGCCAATATTAAAAGACATACAAACTCCTGAATAATCTTAGGTGATCAGATGAGAGACAGCGGGAATGGCATCCGTGAGGATTTGGCCATCACCGGCGCAGTATCAGACTCGGCAATTTCTCGCATGTCATAGATAGACATCTTGCCAAGGCCCGCCAGCTCCAGCTGGTTCGGGGTCATCCCATCGGTACTGATATGCACGGCTTGCACTTTGGCCGCCAGCAACATGTTCTGGCTCCAGGCATCGCTGCCGTTTTCAGCCAACACTTCAAATTTGTATTTACCGGCACCCAGCTTGTCGCCGTCGATCTCGAATTTCACCAGACCGGCCGGCTGTGGCCCCAGTTTCAGGGTATCGACCAGCTTGCCGTCTTCGTCGTACACCGCCACTTTGACGTTATCCGCCGCTTTATCCAGACGAACCCGACCGTCGAGCTTCTGGCCTTCTTTCACGTCCAGCGCCCCGTTGACTTCCATCAGCACGCTTTTACCGATCAGGTTGGTGCTCTGTAGCATTTCCAGATTGCTCATGCCGATATTGAGGTTCAGCATGCCCATCTTTACCCCTTCCAGACTCTCCACCGCCGACATCATGCCGAGCTGGGTCAGATACTGGGTACCGTCCATCGGGTTAAGCGGGTTTTGGTTGCGAATTTGCGCCACCATCATGGTCATAAAATCGTTTTTGGTCGGGTTACTCCCATTTTTGCTGACCGCACCCTGCGGCATGGCATCATCAGCCGAAGGCTGGTTGGAAGACTGAACTCGGGGCAGACTCATGCGATGTCCTTAAAATCTGATAATCGAAAACGTAAGCCAAATAACTACGGTCAAATAACTACGCCAAATTACTCACGGCTAAATCACTAACCACCAGAAAACTGAGCGCCAGAAAATTTAGGCCGGATTACCGAGACGCAAGATCCCCTGTTGCATGCTGCGCACACGAGACAACACATCCACGTTGGTTTCAAAACTGCGTGAGGCTGCCATCATGTCGGCCATCTCTTCCACAATGTTGACGTTAGAGACAAACACATAGCCGTCTTTGTCGGCCTGTGGGTTTTTCGGCTCATAACGGCGGGTCAGCGGGGCCTGACTCTCTTCAATACCGCGGATATTCACCTTGGCCGTTGCCAGACCACCGTGGGCGGTGTTGCCCATGATGGTGGAAAAGACCGGCCGCCGAGCGCGGTAAGCCTCTGCCGCATTGCCGGCGGTGACATCCACGTTAGCCATGTTACTGGCCACGGTGTTGAGTCGAACGGTTTGCGCAGTCATCGCCGAACCGGCGATGTCATAAATATCTCCAAATGACATCGGTTACCTCATTACTGTCCGGTAATTGCTTGCTTTAGCCCACTGAATGTCATGTTCATAAACGTCAGGCTAGTCTGAAAATCCATGGCGTTACGGGCAAATTGGGCCTGCTCGACACCTTGGTCAACGGTGTTGCCATCTTTGGATGGCTGGTACGGATTGCGGTACATGGCCACATAATTCGGTTCGGCCGCTGCACGGCTGCCAAACTCGGCGCTGACCGTCGAGCGGTTAATCTGCCGCATCACATCTTTAAAACTGATGTCACGCGCCTTGTAATCTGGGGTATCCACGTTGGCGAGGTTACCGGCCAGAACCTTGGCCCGTTCGGTACGAAAATCGAGTGTGTGCGGAAAAACGCCCAGCGCCTTATCAAAACTCAGTGACATGTTTTGTCCCTCTGCAAACAACGTGAATAAGCCCTGTCTCTTAGCAATTAACACGCCAATTTTTTAACCATCTGGATTACAATACGCAAAACGAAGCGCGGTTTTCCCGTGTTGATGCACCGAGCCTGCCCCTAATACATGCGCAACCGGTGCGGGGAAACGCACCGGAAAGAGCGCCCACGGCGCATTAAAAGGAGACGCCATGTCCACCCTTGCCCGATTCTGTTACCTTTTGCCGGTATGGCTGCTTAGCAGCACGCCGCTGTGGGCCGCAACCGTGACGCCCGCCGAACAAGTGACACAATTTATCCAGCAAGACGTGACATCCTTCGCTAAAGCGCAAAAGAGTCAGCAGTTTGACGTTAAGCTACGCAACCTGCCGGACTTCCCCGCCTGTGCCAATCAGCCGCAAATTCAGCGCCTGACCGATGATCCGCCGGCCGGCCGCGTCAGTTACGAAGTGCGCTGCAATGCCCCGAAAACCTGGCGTTTGCATGTCAAAGCCGATGTCTCTATCTTCTTGCCGCTGATTTTTGCCAGCCGCAATCTGGAGCGTGGACAAGTGCTCAGTGCCGGCGATCTGAGCATCAAAGCCACCGATATCGCCTTCTTACGTCAGGCTTACTTCACCGATCCACAGGCGCTGGTTGGCCAGACTCTGCGCCGTAACCTGCCGGCCGGGCGGCTGATTAACCGTAATATGCTGGCTGAGCCAGACTTGATTAAACGTGGCGATGAAGTGGTGATCCTGGCGCAAAAAGAGGGCGTCAGTGCCTCGATGAAAGGAATAGCGCTGGAAGGCGGTAGTAAAGGCAAAAAAATCCGTATCCAAAACACGATCAGTGGTAGGGAGATCCGCGCCAGAGTCAGTGCGCCAGGGCAGGTAATGACCGATTTTTAACCGCCAGTGCCGGATTTTTGCCACTGTCGACAGCGCACTCGGTATGGTGTCGGAGTGGTATCGATGCGGTAGCAGAAAAACGAGCGATGCTCGCAAGAAAAAAATGCCATCGGATTTAAGTTAGGCGGCCTGCCGGTCGCCGTATATAATCAAGCGGTCAGAATACGGCGCACTCATCTATGTATGCCGAACTGACTTCACCGATGACGTTAAGGTAAGCACAGCAATGATGCCTACACTGCCTAATGCAAAAGGAGCAACCATGATTGGTAAAGTACAGCGTGACGTGGCCGTCAGCACCGTACTGACTCCGGCCAGCGGCACCACCCAGAAAACCCCGGCCACCAGCAACAAGCCGGTGGAGTCCGTGGCGTTAAGCCGCGATCTGAAAATGCTGGAGCAGGCGCAGCAAACGCCACGCCCTGCCGAGGTGGATCTGGATAAAGTGGCCAAGATGCGCGCCCTGCTGGCCAACGGTGGACTGCATATCAACACCGATCGTCTGGCCGACAGCCTGTATCAACATTACAAAGGCTAAATCACGCTATGGATCGTAAGTCACGGGTCAAAGCCCTGCTGCAAACACTGGCGCATGATCTGCGCGATTATCAGCAGCTACTGCCGCTATTACAGCAACAGTACACGCTGATGCAGCAGCGCGATAGCCGTGGCTTAAGTGACAGCAACCGCCAGTTACACCCGCTCTTGCACACCTTGCAACAGCGAGCGAGCGAACGCTGCCAGCATCTGCAAGCCATTGGTCTACCGGCCGATGATCAAGGGATGCAAGCGCTGTTTCGCGCATTGCCAGAGCAGCTCAGCGCCAGTGCTCAGCAACAATGGCAACGGCTGCATCAATTGATCCAAGACTGCCAGCAGCAAAATAGCCGCAACGGCAAACTGCTGGCCCAGCAAAAACAGCTGGTGACCCAATTGCTGCAACCGGATGCAGGGCTGACCTACGCACCGCGCTAAGCCTGACCTGATCTAAGCATCACACCCTGATCTATCCGACAGGCTGCTGGCGTTATGCCGTTAGCGGCACGCTTGCTGACGCCGTAAAAACCGCTGTCCAGACAACTCATCCAACACCCGCTGCTCGCGTTTGGCTTCACGCTGTTGTTGCTGTAACTGCAATTTTTGCAGCAAGGTATCGCCTTTTTTCAGATTCAGGTGCTGATGCAACACCCGCTCACGGGCGGCGCGCAGCTCGGCTTCGGCCAGCGCCAGCTCTTGCTGCTGTAATTGCGTAATGAGGGAAAGTTGGTTACGAAAACGGCCAATGCCTTTGACTAACAGCGCGCTGGAGCCATTGCCACTATCGAGGGCATACTGGGTCGAGACCTGTTGCAACAACGCCAACCGCTCGGCATGCGCCTGCTGCTGACGCTGCCAACTGCCCTGTTCGGACTGCAACTGTTCAAAACGCTGCTGCTGCTGCTGATACCAGGCGTGCAATACGCCGTGCTGACGGGACATAACGAAAGACCGCTCCTCGAAAACCCACTCGGTTCACACCGCTCGGTGTCACTGACGGCCGGCTGACGCACATTCGTCAACCGACACTACCGGTCAGCGCAGTTGCAATAACTGTTCCGTACTGTCGGCGAGGGTGACTTTTTCTTGCATCCCTTGT
Organism: Plesiomonas sp.; assembly: GCA_051645985.1. GTDB lineage: Bacteria > Pseudomonadota > Gammaproteobacteria > Enterobacterales > CAMTGL01 > Plesiomonas. The sequence continues at coordinate 22,015 of JBOFCH010000372.1, forward strand.
TGCAAATAGCCACAAATCGCCGGATAACTGGCAATCGCCGTATCCAACTGCGGATCTTGCCCCGGCTGATAGCCACCCAAGGCCAGCAAGTCTTGCACTTGTCGGTAACGGGAGTAGCGCTGTTTGACCAGCTGCGCTTGGCGTAAATGCTCAGGGGACACAATCTGTGGCATGGCACGGCTGATCGACTGCTCGATATCGATGGCCGGGTAGTGGCCACTCTCGGCCAGCGTGCGATTCAGTACAATGTGACCATCTAGAATGGCACGTGCCGCATCGGCAATCGGATCTTGCTGGTCATCACCTTCCGAGAGCACGGTATAAAAGGCGGTGATCGAACCTTTACCGTACGCGCCGTTACCGGCGCGCTCCACCAATTGTGGCAACAAGCTGAACACCGATGGCGGATAGCCTTTGGTGGCTGGCGGCTCGCCCACCGCCAGAGCAATCTCGCGCTGCGCTTGAGCGTAACGGGTCAGGGAGTCCATCAACAGCAAGACATCATGGCCGCGATCACGGAAAAACTCGGCAATCCGGTGACACAAGACCGAGGCACGCAGACGCAGCAGTGGCGGATCATCGGCTGGCGAGGCGATCACCACCGCGTTTTTCAGCCCTTCACTGCCCAAAGAGTGCTCAATAAATTCACGCACCTCACGACCGCGCTCGCCAATCAGGCCGACCACGGTAATTTCGGCGGTGGTGTTACGGGTCATCATGCCGAGTAGCACACTTTTGCCTACCCCACTGCCAGCAAACAGACCCAGCCGCTGGCCCTTACCGACACTCAACATACCATTAATGGCCCGCACGCCCACGTCCAGCTGTTCGCTGATCGGCTGGCGGATCAACGGGTTGATACTCTCGCCCTGCAAATGAATGCGCTGATCGGTTTGCAGCAGGCCGCGGTTATCCAGCGGCTCGCCAACCCCGTTTAAAATCCGCCCCAACAAACCATAGCCGACCGCAATCTTGCTGTCGCCTTGCAACGGCAACACCCGGCAGCCCGGGCGCAAGCCGGAGGTATGACGAATGGGCATCAAGAAAGAGGACTCGCGATCAAACCCGACCACCTCGGCTTCCACCAGCGCGCCGCTGTCGGTTTCAATCATGCAGCGCTGACCGCTACTGAGGCGACAACCGACCGCCTCCAGCGTCAAACCGGTCATCCGGGTCAAACGGCCATAGGTGCGCGCCACCGGCAGCTCCGGCAATTGACGGCCAGCCAGCGCCAGACGGCGGGCTAAGGTTTGCTGCAAGTTGCTCATCCGGCGTGTTCAACTGCCGGTTCGGCCACCGGCTCAGACAACAACGTATCCCGCACCGCATCCATACAGGCTTGCAGGCGCTCCTCGCTGTCGGCCACCGCCTCTGAATCGCGGGTTACTACACGACAACTGCCGCTTTCCAGCGTACTGTCCGGCTCCAGCTGCCATTTATTCACCACATCCGGCAACAACTGCTGCAAACGTTGGCAATCTTGTGGATTGAGGTAAACCGCAATCTGGCCTTCTTGCTCCGGCACTTGTGCCAAAGTTTCTTCAATCAGCGCCACCAGCTGTTGTGGTTGCAGCGTCAGCTCACAGCGGATCACTTGGCGCGCCACCTTCTGCACCAGATCGCAGATCATCTCGCTCTGCTCACGCACATGTTGATGGAACACCTGTTGGATCTGCTGCAATAAAGCATCGGCAGCCGTCACCGAATCGGTCAGTTGCTGACGGCCTTCTTGTAAGCCTTGCTGCTGACCATCTTGGTAACCGGCCTGATAGCCTTGCTGGCGACCGCCTTCCAGACCCTGTTGCTGGCCTTGCAAGAAGCCTTCGTCATAGCCTTTTTGCATGCCGTCCTGAAAGCCGTTATTAAACTCTTCCTGATACTGGGCAGCACTGCTGCCGTGACGGCCATGACCGTCATCGGCAAAATCATCAAAATCAAATTCATCATCGCGTGACCGCTCCTCCACCAGAGGAGGAAAACGGTACGGACGAAACTGGCCGGGTTGCGGACGGAAAATGGCTCCGGGTTTGTCACACATGGCTGTACTCCGTTTACTCCACCACATTCTCGGCGAACAGCGACAACTCGACTTCGCCGTCGTTGGCCAGCTGACGCAGGGTCTGCATGATCTCGGTACGGGCTTCGTCTACCGCGCTCATACGTACCGCGCCCTTGGTTTCCATCTCTTCGCGCAGATACTGGGCAGCCCGCTTCGGCAGACAGGCAAACACCTTCTCCTGCAAGGTCGCCGACGCGCCCTTCATCGCCAGAGCCAGACGCTCTTGCGGCACTTCTTCGATCATCCGGCTCAAGGTAGCCTCGCTCTGACGCTCCAGAATGTCGAACTGGTACATGCTCTCTTCCAGTTTCACCATCAGGCTCGGATCCATGTCGCGCAGCGACAACATGATCTCGGAGGTACGACTGCCCATACGGTTGAGAATATCCACCGCCTTTTTGGTGCCATCGACCTGCGAGCTGGTACGGTGTCCGACTTGTTGCAGGAATTTCTCCAGCAACACATGGACTTCATCAATCATATCGGGATGAATTTCATCCAAATTGGCTAACCGGTACAGTAAATCATCATGGGTTTCCGGTGGCAGACGGCTCAACAGCTGGCTGGCCATGTCCGGCTCCAGATAAGCCAGAAACACCGCTTGTAACTGCGGGTGCTCACCGGCAATCAGCTCCACCAACTTGGCCGGCTCCAACCACTGCAAGCGCTGCAAGCTGCTGCGCAGGGTATCGCCATAAATGCTGTCAATCAGTGGACGCGCCAGAGAGCGACCGAGCGCCTTATCCAGCGTGCGCTCCAGATAACCGCGCGATGCCCCGGTGATCCCAGACTCGGAGCGAAAATCGGTGAAAAAGCGCAGAAAAACCGACTGCGCCTGATCTTTTTTCACCCCCGGCAGGCTGGCCATGGCAACGGTCAGGCGGCTGACTTCCTCACGGCTGAGCTGTTTGAGGATGTTGGCGGCGGCCTCTTCCCCCATGCTCAGCAGCAAAATCGCCGCCTGTTGCAAACCGTCTTCCGGTTGCAGTACTTCAGTTTCCGTCATGTTGCTCAACCTTTATCCACTGTTTAACCACCTGCGCCACCCGCTCCGGCTCCTGATTAGCCAGGAATTGGATCCGCTCCAGCTGCACTTCCAAACCGGTTTCCGGTGATGGCAGCTCCAGCAGGTTTTCGTTCAATGTCAGACCCGGACGCGATACCGGCAGCGCCGTATTGCCTTCGGCCCCTTCGGTGTTGCCCTCCGGCTGCAACTCACCGCTGCTGGCTGGCTCATCATCCGCTTGCGCTGGCAGCGTCGGTGAGTTGACCGGCAATGGCTTGGCCAGCTGACGCAGCACCGGGCGCACCA
>JBOFCH010000373.1:0-5132 GCA_051645985.1 Plesiomonas sp.
GTTTGTGTTTTACTTCGGCATCATGGCTGACGTCACGCCACCGGTAGGGCTGGCTTCGTTTGCGGCGGCGGCCGTCTCCAAAGGCGATCCGATTAAAACCGGGGTGACGGCATTTTATTACAGCCTACGTACCGCCGCCTTGCCATTCTTGTTTATTTTTAATACAGATTTGCTGCTGATCAATGTGGATTTTGCGCATGGTATCTTGATCTTTGTCGTCGCCACTATCGCTATGTTGATCTTTGCAGCGGCTACCCAAGGCTATTTTTTGGTGAAAAGTCGTTGGTATGAAAGTCTGTTATTGCTGCTGGTGGCGTTCACCTTATTTCGGCCAGGTTTCTGGATGGATCGGATCCACGATCCATACCGTCAAATTGAACCGGCTCTGCTGGTACAGGCGCTGGGTGAAGTGGAAGAGGACAGCAATCTGCGTTTACGCGTAGAAGGGCCGGATGCGGTAGGTAAAATCCGCAGTTTTACCGTATTACTGCCGGTACCCGCCGGTGATAATGGCGCAGATCGTCTGCAAAAATTAGGTATTGCGCTGTATGAGCAAGATGGAAAAACACTGATTGATAATATTACGTTCGGCAGCCCTGCGGCGGAATTAGGGCTGGAGTTTGATCAACAGATTATCAGTGTTAAAGCCCCGACGGATCGCTGGCGGAAAGAGATTATCTGGATCCCTGGTTTTATGTTGTTTGGCTTGATTGTTTGGTGGCAAAGGCGCAGGGAGAGTAATACTGTTTTTCAGATTGCATAGCGATTAGCAATATAAGGGGGTGATATTAGGTATCACTCCCTTATTTCGTAATGGAATATTAGATTTTGCAGTGTAATCGTTATTATCAATGTTTTTATATGTTATACCTGTAACCAATATAGGACCTGTTTTATTGTTTATGTGATATTTTTCATAACTTTTTTGCACTAATTGTTTTATGTTTTCGTGCTGATTACTTTGTGTTTTTGTACTGATTTCTTATCGGCAACATATAGGCGACCGGTACAATAAATTTCTTAAATTTAATTGAGGATTTGTTTTTTTATTTGGGATGTATTTCACAGGATGAGTGGTAATAGTGGTGACACACAGTGCTATTTAATTGACTCATAATATTTTCCACGTATATTGCTCAGACAAATCAGACGGTTGAAAATTACAGAGTTATCTGCTTCTCAACCGTGTAGTCACGAGTAAACCTATCTTTGCTTCGTTGTGATGCCGTCTGCAAACTGCTGCAGAGCGCGGCATATCTGATATTTCCTCATTTAGGCCTGTTTGGCCTTCTAACCTTGGTATTTGGAATATGGGTAAAGGAATTACTGGCGTGAGCGTTGCGCCAAAAGAGCGTATCAATATTAAATATGTTCCCGCCACAGGTGGTCAGCAAGCCGAAATCGAGTTACCAATGACGATGATGGTTATCGGTAATATGAAAGGCCGCGTAGAAGACACACCGATTGAAGAGCGGCAGACTGTTTCTATCGATAAAAATAACTTCTCTTCTGTGATGAAAGAATCTGGGCTGGAGCTGAGTTTCGGCGTTCAAAATCGTCTGGAAGATGATAGCCAAGATGAACTGCCCGTGACGTTAAAATTTGCCTCTATGGCGGATTTTGCACCAGATAGTATTGCGAGTCAGGTTCCGGAATTACGTAAATTACTGGAACTGCGTGAAGCACTGGTCGCTCTGAAAGGGCCATTAGGAAATATTCCGGCGTTCCGAAACCGTTTGCAGGACTTATTATCCAGTGATGAAGCACGCGAACAATTACTGAAGGAATTGGATCTGGTTGCTCCGGCGGAATAATCGGATAGGAAAGGAAGAGAGAGCGAAACATGTCTGTGGTTGAAGAACAAGTTAAAGCCGGGGCGCAGGCCTCCTCCGCATCGTTACTGGATGAAATCATGGCACAGGCCAGAATTTCACCCGTAGATGAAGGATACAGTGTCGCCAAGCAGGGTATTGCTGCCTTGGTGGCGAATATTCTCGATAGCGGTAATACTGCGGAGCCGGTTAATAAAGCCTTGGTTGACAGTATGATTGTTGAGTTAGATAAAAAGCTCAGCAAACAAATGGATGTGATTTTACACGCCCAACCGTTGCAAGAATTGGAATCATCTTGGCGTTCGCTGAAGCTGCTGGTTGACCGTACCGATTTTCGTGAAAACATCAAAATCCAGGTTCTGCATGCGACCAAAGAAGAGCTGTTGGATGATTTTGAGTTTGCACCAGAAATTACCCAATCCGGTTTTTACAAACACATTTACTCCAGTGGCTATGGCCAGTTTGGTGGACAGCCAGTAGGCGCTGTCATTGGTGACTACGCGTTCAGCCAAAGCTCCCCAGATATCAAACTGATGCAATATGTCAGTGCTGTAGGTGCGATGGCGCATGCGCCGTTTATCTCCTCAGTTGCCCCGACCTTCTTTGGCGTTGATAGCTTTACCGATTTGCCATCGATTAAAGATTTGAAGTCTGTCTTTGAAGGCCCCGCCTATACCAAGTGGCGTTCACTGCGGGAATCGGAAGATGCTCGTTATCTGGGGTTAACAGCACCGCGTTTCTTGGCGCGTTTGCCGTATGATCCTGTAGAAAACCCAATCAAAACCTTTAATTACCAAGAAGATATCAGTGTCGATCATGAGCACTATCTGTGGGGTAATACTGCGTATCTGATGGGTTCGGCCTTGAATGACAGCTTCGCGAAATACCGCTGGTGCCCGAATATTATCGGCCCACAAAGTGGTGGCGCGGTCACTGATTTACCGGTACACGTGTATGAAGCCATGGGTCAGTTGCAGGCGAAAATTCCGACTGAGGTATTGATTACCGATCGCCGTGAATATGAAATGGCCGAAGAAGGCTTTATTACGCTGACCATGCGTAAAGACAGTGATAACGCGGCTTTCTTCTCAGCTAACTCCGTTCAAAAGCCGAAGGTGTTCCCGAATACCAAAGAAGGTAAAGAAGCGGAAACCAACTACAAGTTGGGTACCCAGCTGCCGTACATGTTCATCATCAACCGTCTGGCGCATTACATCAAAGTATTGCAGCGTGAACAGATTGGCTCTTGGAAAGAGCGTCAGGATCTGGAGCGTGAGCTGAACGGCTGGATCAAACAGTACGTTGCGGATCAGGAAAACCCGCCAGCAGATGTCCGTAGCCGCCGACCACTGCGTGCCGCGCAGATTAAAGTGCTGGACGTGGAAGGTGAGCCGGGCTGGTATCAAGTTGCCATGTCAGTACGCCCACACTTTAAATACATGGGCGCCAGCTTTGAGCTGTCCCTCGTGGGCCGTTTAGATAAGGAATAAGGTTAATGCCGTCACTCACCTCATGGGATAGAGGGAGTACGGCCAGCCTGTTCGATCGCATTCGCGGAGAGACAGATTCTGTCTCTCCGGAAAAAGAGCTTGAGACACTGATCGTTTCGGTTAAAAAACAACTCGATTGTGTCCTCAATACCCGTCCCGGAAGTTGTCGCAGTGCTCCTGAGTTAGGTGTCATCGATTTAAATGATGCCACGCAAGGCAGTGCGGATATCCGAGGGCGAATCAGGGAAGCGATCCGGCAGTGTATCCGCCGGTATGAACCCCGAATAGTGCATGTGGATGTTCAGTCAGCGGACTCATTAATGAACCCGCTGGAAATGTCATTTCAAGTCACGGCACATGTTCGGCTGGAGAATATCGAACAGGTGACCTCCTTCAATATTCATATGGATAACCATCGTCACTACCGAATGGTGTAATAACTGATGCCGCTGGACAACTATTTCAGGGATGAATTGGCCTATTTACGCCTGCAAGGCCGTGAATTTGCTGACTCTCATCCGGAGCTGACGCGTTTTCTTTCCGAACAAACCACAGACCCGGATGTTGAGCGGTTACTGGAAGGGTTTGCCTTTTTAACCGGTAGCTTGCGCGCCAAAATTGAAGATGAATTCCCCGAATTAACCCACGGCTTACTCGGTATGCTGTGGCCGAACTATTTGCGACCCGTGCCAAGTATGACCGTAATGCAATTTTCGGTTATTCCAGGTGCGATTGTTCAACCTGCACCTGTGGCGCGTGGTTGTCGTTTAGATAGCCTGCCCGTTGACGGTGTGACCTGCCATTTTCAAACTTGCCATGATACGTGGATTTATCCGGCGGATATTCATGATATTCGGGCGCAAAGCGGCAATGATTTGTCTACCGTTACGGCTGAAATTCATCTGCATAGCCCATTGACCTTAGCCGAGCTGCAACTGGATAAATTACGTTTTTATCTGGGTGGTGACAGCTATACCGCCAACGAACTGTATTACTGGTTGTCAGCCCAGCTGTCTTATATCGAACTGGAAGTTAACGGTCAGCGTTTTCGGCAGTCGGCGTCGGTATTAAAAGCGCTGGGATTTGAGCGCGAAGATGCATTGTTACCGTATCCGGGGAACGTGTATTCCGGGTACCGGATTTTGCAGGAATATTTTTGCTTCCCGGAAAGCTTTTTGTTCTTTGAATTATCGGGTGCCGGTGTGGATTGGCCTAAACAGCCATTGCAGGTCACGGAGTTTAAACTGCATTTTTGTTTTGAACGCCCGCTACCCTCGGCGCTGAAAATTCGCCCAGACTCTCTGCAACTCAATTGCGTACCGGCGATCAATTTGTTTCAGCATGACAGTGAGCCTATCAACCTCAATGGTCGCCAGACCGAATATCCGCTCAAAGCCAGTTACCGTTATGCCGACAGTTTCGAGATTTTCTCGGTCGATAAAGTCGAGAGCTGGACAGAAGGCGGGATCGGACGGGCGCGCGGGGCGACCCGCCAGTATCAGCCATTTGAAAGTTTCCAGCATCAGATTGAACGCGCAAAAGGGCGTCAGGCGCTGTATTACCGTCTGCGCGTGCGTGAAGCGGTCAGTGGGGATGGCTTTGAACACTCGCTGTCATTTGTCCGTGGGGATGAAAACGCCATGCTGGGGTTGGATGAGGCGGTGTCCGTTTCTCTGACCTGTACGAACCGAGGCAAAGCAGCCCGCTTGCCGGTCGGCGCTATCTGTGTACCAACCGGTAGCTCCCCCTCTTTTGCGACGTTTAAAAATTTACTTCGCCCAACTCGCCCACTGCGGCCAGCACTGGATGG
>JBOFCH010000374.1:0-3109 GCA_051645985.1 Plesiomonas sp.
TTCAAAATCCATCAGGCGTAGCACATCCCAGTAGCTAAATTCCTTGACCCAGTTTTCCAGCTCCGTTAGGCGATTATTCGCATACGCCGCGCCGACAAAAGCACCGATAGACGTTCCCACCACGATATCCGCTTCAATACCCAAATCCGTCAGCGCCCGCAGAACACCAATATGCGCCCAGCCTTTCGCGGCGCCAGCGCCGAGCGCTACTCCTACTTTGATCTTCTCCATTTTCTGCTATACACCCTTATTTTGTGTGTCCTACAATCGCGCCAGAGAAATTCGTCTCGTCTTTATCACTACCGTAATCTGGATATCATGACCGAACATCAATCTGCTCAGGATCTCTGCCCCTGCGGCAGCCAACAACCGTTTACGCAATGCTGCCAACCGTTGCTCTGTGGGGCACAGCCTGCGGCCACACCGGAAGCACTGATGCGCTCGCGCTACTCTGCCCATGCAACCGGTCACACCGAGTATGTGATTGCAACTTATCACAGCAGTCGCTGCGCTGCAGAATTTCGTGAGGATATTGAGCTGGCCTGCCGTGATGTCTGCTGGCAATCATTGGAGATTATCGATACCGAACCAGCCAGCAGTGCCATTACCGCTCGCGATCAGGAAGGATGGGTTGAATTCATCGCCCACTTTACCGAAGACGGGCAATCTGGGAGCCTGCATGAGCGTTCCCGGTTTGTGCGTGAAAACGGCTTATGGCGCTACATTGACGGTACGATGCCAACACCGACCACCGCAGAGCCGACGGAACTCGCTATTCCGGCACGTAACATGCCGGTACGTAACAGCGCAGTACAAACCGGACGTAATGATCCTTGCCCTTGTGGCTCAGGTAAAAAATTCAAAAAATGCTGCGGCTGACTTGGGCTGCCACGCATGAACATTATGCAGTCATCCGCCGTCAGAGGATTCACTTTGACGGCTGAAAGGATTCGGAGTAAAACCGCTTAACCGGCCACATGTTAACGACACGGATTCAGTATGGAACGCAAAATTCTGTTAACCGACTGCCCTGATGCCAAAGGGCTGATCGCCAAGATCACCAATATCTGTTACAAGCACCAGCTCAACATTATTCAGAATAACGAGTTTGTGGATCACCGCAGCCGTCGCTTCTTTATGCGTACCGAGCTGGAAGGGATCTTCAACGATACCACCTTGCTGGCCGATCTGGATGATGCGCTACCGGAAGGAACAAAGCGCCAGTTAATCTCGGCCTGTCGCAAAAAAATTGTGATCTTAGTGACCAAAGAGGCGCATTGTCTGGGCGATCTGCTAATGAAAGCCTATTACGGCGGGCTGGATGTCGATATTGCGGCGGTGATCGGTAATCACGAAACCCTACGCACACTGGTCGAGCGCTTTGACATTCCGTTCCACTGTGTCAGCCACGAGGGCTTAAGCCGCGCCGAGCACGATACCCAGATGTGCGCGCAGATCGATCACTATGCACCGGATTATCTGGTACTCGCCAAATACATGCGGGTACTGACTCCTGAGTTTGTCGGTCATTATCCGAATCAGATCATTAATATTCACCATTCGTTCCTACCGGCCTTTATCGGCGCTAAGCCGTATCATCAGGCCTATGCGCGCGGCGTAAAAATCATCGGTGCGACAGCGCACTTTGTGAATAACGATCTGGACGAAGGCCCAATTATCGAGCAAAGCGTGATTAACGTGGATCACACCTATTCTGCCGATGATATGATGCTAGCCGGTCGGGATGTGGAGAAAAATGTGCTCAGCCGAGCACTGCGTCTGGTGCTGAACCAGCATGTGTTTGTGCACGGTAACCGGACGATTATTCTGTAATCGCCTTACCACTCTTCTCATTCCACATGTATCTACGGCAGCGAGTAATGGCTGCCGTTATTTTGTCAGCGCGACGAAGGGAGGAAGGGAGGAAGGGAGGAAGGGATAAAGGCATAGCCGAAGCGCTAACAGCCCAGATACTGATTGTTTAAAAGGTAACCACAAACTCAACAGCACCGATAATGGTCATATGAAACACATCAGGCTGCGGCGTGCAGTAACTCAGCCTGAGTCCGCGCGGCCTGCATGCAAGTTACAAACAGCTGAGTACGGCTATCGAGTGGAGAGCGGTTTTTCTTACCCTGCACTTCATCGCGCTCGGTCAACGAGAGGTTGTGGTAGACCTCCGGCTTGAGACCGGCGGTATTTTGCGGTGGATAAATCAGTGGATCTGGCTGCAAACATTCCAGCAACCACGTGGAGGCCAGCCCGCCCTGATGAAACGCTTGGGTGCGCTGATCGGCCCACTGCATATCGACATTATGACCGTACAGCCGATTTTTCGGTGGTACTGGCAGGTTAAGACTGGCAGTTTGTGTTTCCGGCGCAGGCATCTGGAATTGGGCTTGATCACACACGTTGGCAGACAGCATCGCCAGCAGCAGCGCAAAATCTTTACGCTGTCCCTGTTCGATAGCTGCCGGAAGGCGGCCGTTTAGCTGCAGCTCATCCGTTAATACGCGGGTATCAATACGATCAATCACAACAAAGAATGTCCTGTGTTATCAACACTCTCTATAACGACTTCCACACTCATTTCTTTAGCTTTTTGAAGTCGATTGCAGCTATTTTCAACACTCCGCGTAAAAAAACATCTGCCAACCCATTTTTTCGCAATTTAACCTTTACAGAACGCGGTCATTTGATATGATGCGCCCCGCTTGCTTAGGAGGGGTTCCCGAGCGGCCAAAGGGATCAGACTGTAAATCTGACGGCTCAGCCTTCGAAGGTTCGAATCCTTCCCCCTCCACCATCTTGCTTAGCATCGCCGATAAACGATGTCAATAATGCAAAAGCAGCATACAATTTAGCAATACTCGTGTGGAGAGATTCCCGAGCGGCCAAAGGGATCAGACTGTAAATCTGACGGCTCAGCCTTCGAAGGTTCGAATCCTTCTCTCTCCACCATTCATTACAACGTATCGTGATGATTTTCATTACGCTACTATATACGCAATACCCGTGTGGAGAGATTCCCGAGCGGCCAAAGGGATCAGACTGTAAATCTGACGGCTCAGCCTTCGAAGGTTCGAATCCTTCTCTCTCCACCATTCCT
>JBOFCH010000375.1:0-6897 GCA_051645985.1 Plesiomonas sp.
GCGCACTTAAGGTTACGGTGGGCAGTTGGTTTTCTACCGGCGGCGTAGTGACCGCCGTCACTGTGACACTGACGCTGTTATCGGTGGTGGCCCCTTTGTCATCATAGGCTTTGGCCAGCAGCGTATGGGTGCCGGTTGCGGCTGTCCATGCATAGCTGTAAGGCGCTGCCGTGCTGGTGGCGGCTTTGACACCATCAATATAGAACTCGACCTTGCTGATACTGCCGTCGCTGTCACTGGCGGTAGCTTGCAGGGTGACCACATCGCCTTGTTTGAAGCTGGCACTATTGGCCGGTGCAGTCAGTTTGACACTCGGTGGGGTATTGACTGCTGGCGCAGTACCGCAGTCACCCAACAATTTCCACTCCTGATAGGCACTGGAGTACTTATCGGGAGACATGTTCTGGTTCCACCAGTTGGCTTGGTAGGCCTTGTTCTGCTGCTGTACTTTACTGCCGCCGCCGTAAGCAGCCGCACTGTTCCAGACCGGCAGGCTGGTGCAGTCGACACTGGCTGCCTGGGCGGGAAGTGCCATCAGACAAGCCACACTGAGAACGCTCATCGTGAGCGCCGGAGTGAGATGTTTTTTATTCGACATGGTTGCATCCCTGAGTCGCAAAGTAGGGGGGAGCGGCATGTGCGCAGCACCCTGTGGAGCAGGTCGTTGGGTAAGACAACGGCCTACGCTAATAACCATAATCGAAGTATTTTTCCACCAATAAAAATGTTTCGTTCATGTTAACAGAATTGTGATGCACATCAGTAATGAATTGCATAACAAATGTAAATTTGTGGGATGAAATGGCTGACTTTTTTTGCTTTAAAAATGCGGGATATGACACATTTATTGGGTGGTTTACTGAGGGGATCTATGACGTGAATACCTACTCAGTGATAGCGGACTGGGGGGGCGCGAAATAAGTCACGAGAGCGCCGTTAGCGCTCTCGTGGTGTGGCGTTGGAAGCTGGAGCGTTAGCCTTGATGCGGGTTACGCGTGGTATTCCCATTGAGGTTACGCATCAGCAGGGCAAAGTTCAGCGCGATATCATCCGGCAATGGCAGGTAAACGATGTGGCCATCACCCGGTGCCGCCTCAATGGCTTCGCCTTTTTTATTGAACAGCTGCTCGATGGTGAAGTTGATGTTGCCGCTTGGGGTCATCAGCTCGACGCTGTCGCCGACCAAGAACTTGTTTTTTACCGCCACTTCGGCCAGCCCATTTTTACGTTCGCCGGTAAATTCACCGACAAACTGCTGGCGATCGGAGACCGAGTAACCGTACTCGTAGTTCTGGTATTCATCGTGCACATGACGGCGCAGGAAACCTTCGGTATAACCTCGGTGCGCCAGCGATTCGAGGGTGTCCATCAAGCTCTTATCGAACGGTTTACCGGCGGCCGCATCATCAATCGCTTTGCGATACACTTGCGCGGTACGGGCGCAGTAGTAGAAGGATTTGGTGCGGCCTTCGATTTTCAGCGAGTGGACGCCCATTTGGGTCAAACGTTCGACGTGTTGGATAGCGCGCAGATCTTTGGAGTTCATCATGTAGGTGCCGTGTTCATCTTCAAAGGCACTCATGAATTCACCCGGACGCTGGGTTTCTTCAATCAGGAACATCTTGTTGGTCGGCTGACCTTCACCCAAGGTTGGCTCGGCGGCCGGATCGATAGTCTGCACGGCAATCGGCTCTTGCTTATGCACGATGTTGCCAGCATCATCTTCTTTGCCTTCGTGCATCTTGTATTCCCAACGGCACGCGTTGGTGCAGGTGCCTTGGTTCGGGTCACGCTTGTTCAGGTAGCCAGACAGCAGGCAGCGGCCGGAATAAGCCATGCACAGCGCGCCGTGGACAAAAATTTCCAGCTCCATATCCGGCACGTGCTGGCGAATTTCGGCGATCTCTTCCAGTGACAGCTCACGGGACAAAATGACCCGGGTCAGGCCCATGCTCTTCCAGAATTTAACGGTGGCCCAGTTAACGGCGTTGGCTTGTACCGACAAGTGGATATCCATCTGGGGGAAGGCTTCACGCACCAGCATGATTAAGCCCGGATCGGACATGATCAGCGCATCCGGCCCCATATCCACGACCGGTTTTAGATCGCGCAAAAACGTTTTCAGCTTGGAGTTGTGCGGGGCAATGTTGACCACGACGTAAAACTTTTTACCTTGCGCGTGGGCTTCATTGATGCCGATTTGCAGGTTTTCGTGGTTGAATTCGTTGTTGCGTACTCGCAAGCTGTAGCGCGGCTGACCGGCATATACGGCATCGGCACCATAGGCGAAGGCATAGCGCATATTCTTCAGGCTGCCGGCCGGAGAGAGTAATTCGGGCTTAAACATACAGTTTCTCTTTAGTCTCAATTCTGATCACAAATCAGACCTGTCCAACCTGATTGGACAGGCAAGCGTCAACCGCCATTGCCATCGTGGTTTTTGCCATCAATTCGTCTAGCCATTGGCCTAGCTATAGCGGAGGCGGGCATTCTAGCATGCGGACTGCCTAGAGTGTGATCGCACCGGCAATTATTCCGGCCAAGATTTTAGCTCGGGTTGCTATCTGAATTCGCGCTGTGTGGTAGCGTGTAGAAAACGGACATACAGCTAGTCTGTATGTCCGCAATGCAGCTTAGGCGGCGGTGTCGGCGGGACCGCCGAGGGCATCGGTCAGCTGAGTGATCAGGGCTGCCAGCTCGGCAGTCATCAGAGAGAAGTCGGCATCGAAACGCTGGGCTGGATCATCGCGGTCGATGTCATCATTTTGCTCGCGCAGCTCGTCGGCAAATTTGAGGCGCTTGAGCGAGCCGTCTTCGCATAGCATGAAGCTGATCCGCTCTTGCCAGTCTAGCGCCAACTTGGTGACCAGTTTTTGCGCTTCAATGTGCGCCGCGATTTCGTCGCACACCAAGTTTTGCTGTTTGCAGCGGATCACGCCGCCGTCTTCCAGTACCGATTTCAGCTCGGCTTCTTCCAGCAGGCTAAAGCTGGTAGGCACCTCACCGCTGCGTACCCACTCGGTTAAGGTCAGCTCAATCGGTTTTTGTACACTCAGTGGAACAACCGGCAGGCTGCCAATGGTTTTGCGCAGCAGTGCCAGCAGATCTTCGGCCCGTTTGGCGGAGGCGGCATCAATCATGATGAGACCCGCTTGCGGGTTGATCCACGCTTGTGTTTGACTGGTTTTACTAAAGGCGCGTGGTAGCAGGGTATGCAGCACTTCATCCTTAATGGTGTCTTTCTCGGTTTTTTTCAGTTTACGTTGCTGCTCGGCTTCCAGTTTGGCTACTTTGGCATTTACCGCATCTTTGAGCACGGCTCCTGGCAGAATTTTTTCTTCTTTCCGGGCGCAGAGTAAAATATGACCCTGTGTAGTGTGCGTGAAGGCGCTGCTGTCGCGACCGAGCGGCATCACCCAGCCAAATTTGGCCATGTCTTGGCTGCCACACGGGGTAAAGGCGAAGTCAGCCAGTTGTTTTTCCAGTGTTTCTACCTGCAAATCAATCGTGCGGGTGAAACGGTAAACCATCAGATTTTTAAACCAGAGCATAGGGATTTCCGCTGTGATGACGGGAAGATAGACCGAATAATAACGGATCTGACTTTAACTTGTCGCCCGTTGTGGGTCTGTTACGGCACAATGGGACGAAATGGGAATATACGCACATAGCGAGTGAGAGGCCGTCTGCTTTTGGCGGATTAGCGTGGTAGAAAACGGGTCAGGCCGTGAGCGAGGCGAGCGGTGAATGAGGCAACAAGTTACAAGTTAGAGTAGCCAGTAGCGCACTTTCAAATCAGAGCAATTTGGGATAGGCATGTTGACGCAAAAACTCAGAATCATACATACCGCTGACTGGCATTTGGGCCACCATCTGCACGGTTATGACCGCAGTGCCGAACATCAGGCGTTCTTAGACTGGTTGCTGGCGACGCTGATAGCACAGGATGCTGACGCCCTGCTGGTGAGCGGCGATCTGTTTGACTCCGCGAATCCGCCGGCAGTGGCGTGGCAAATGTTGTACCGTTTTCTGGCCGAGGTGACGCGTCAGTTACCGGCACTGAATGTCGTGATGATAGGCGGCAATCATGACTCGCCGAGCAAACTGGATGCCCCGCATGAGCTGTTACGGGCGTTTAATCTGCATCTCATTGGTGCGGTGAGCCGCGACAGCGCGGGTCACCTCGATTGCGAGCGCCTGCTGGTGCCGTTGTATGACCGTGAACAGCAACTGCAAGGGCTGGTGCTGGCGGTGCCGTTTTTGCGTAGCGCCGATTTGCGTACAGCGGAGCGTGACGGCACGACTGACGAACAGGACGAAGATCGCTTAATTCGCGGGGTGCGAGAGATTTACCGGCAGGTGACCCACGCAGCGCTGAATACCGCGGGTGCTGCGCAGGTGCCGTTGTTGGCGATGGGGCATGCTTATATGTCGGCCGGACAGCTGTCACAGATGTCCGAGCGCCGCGTGTTGGGGGGGAATCAGCATGCGCTACCGGTAGATATTTTTGCCCCAGAGTTAAGCTATGTGGCTCTCGGTCACCTGCATCTGGCGCAGCGTGTCGGCGGCCAAGAGCAGATCCGCTATAGCGGCTCGCCACTGCCCTTATCGTTAACCGAGCATGATTACCGGCATCAGGTGTTGTTGTGTGAGTTCAGTGGCCCCGCCTTGTGCTCGGTGACGCCGTTGCCGGTGCCGCGTTACTGTGACATGTTGCGTCTACCTGCGCGTCCGGCTGACTTGGAGTCCGTGTTGGCGCAGCTGCGTAACCTGACCTTGCCGGATGTCGAGCCATCACGACGTCCGTATCTGGATGTGCAACTGCTGCTGGATAAACCGCAGGCGCTGATCCGCGAAAAAGTCCTGGCGGCGTTGGCGGACAAACCGGTGCGGCTGGCTAAAATCAGTGTGAGCTATCCGCCGCGCACTCAAGCGCAGGGCGCACCGTTGCCGCGTTTGGCGGAATTAACACCGGAGCAGGCGTTTCGTCTGTGTTATCAGCGGCGGTTTGACGGAGAGCCGGAGCCACAATTACAACAGCTGTTCAGCGAGCTGGTGCAGCAGGTGGATGAGGAGGAGTTGCCATGAAAATTCTGCGTCTGTGCGGAGAAAATCTGGCTAGCTTACAACAGCCGTTTGCCATTGATTTTGATGGCCGTATTCTGGGCGAAGCGGGACTATTTGCCATTACCGGAAATACGGGCGCGGGCAAAAGCACCTTGCTGGATGCGATTTGTTTGGCGCTGTTTGATCGTATGCCGCGCCTACAAAGCAATCGTAAGAATGATGCACAGATCGGCCGTGATGATGATAACAACCGGATCGCCGCCAACGATGTACGCAATATTCTTAGCCGTGGGGCTGCCGAGGGTTTTTCGGAGGTGGATTTTCTGGCTGAGGACGGCCAACGTTACCGCGCTCATTGGACGGTGCGCCGCGCCCGCGGTCGGCTAGATGGCCGTTTGCAGCAAAGCGAAATGTGGTTAGAGAATTTGGCTGATGGTGTGCGCTTTGCCGGTAAAAAAACCGAGGTACTGGCGCGTATCGAACAGTTGCTGGGGTTGTCGTTTGAGCAGTTTCAACGCGCGGTGTTGTTGCCGCAGGGCGAGTTTGCCGCCTTCTTAAAAGCCAATGCCGATGAGCGGGCAGCCTTACTGGAGCGGATGACCGGCGGTGAGATCTATTCACGTTTGTCGCAGGCCGCGTATGAACGCGCGCGCAGTGAAGAGCAGACGCTAAGCCAGTTATCTGCGCAGCTGGGGGATTTGCAATTATTGTCGGATGACGAGCAGCAGGCATTACAGCAACAAAGTGAGCAGTTACACCGCCGCCTGAGCGCGCACGAACAGCAAATCGAGAGCGTTCGTGCTCAGCAGCAGATCCTCAAGCGCGATAGCGAATTGCAGGCGGCGGTTGTCGCCGGTGAGGAACATCTTCAGGCGCTGCAAAGCCGCCTGCACAGTTGGGAAGGTCGGCGTCAGGCGTTGTTGGATGTTGAGCGGGTACAAAGTGCCCGATTACCGCTAAACCGGCTGATGGAAGCCCGACTGCAACACCAGCGTTCACAGGATAAACTAACCCAGCAGCAGGCGTTAGTCGCCGAAAGTGAGCAGTTACTGACGGAGATCCGCCGGCAAGCCGAACTGGCCGAGCAAGCTTGGCAAGCGGCTGAGCACAGCTGGAGCGAGACGGAGCCAAAACTCAAGCAAGGAGCGCTGCTTGAACAGCAGTTGGATAGCCTGCAACGTCAGCAACAAGATAAACAGCGCGAGGTACGGCAGCAACAAGATGCACTGCAAAGTGAGTTGCAGGCCAGAGATAGCCTGTCGCGCTTCGTGATAGAGCGAAAGCGAGCACTCACTGACATAGACCAGTTATTGCAGCCGTTGCAGGCGTTAGCGCCGATTGCACCCCAATTTAAAGCGTTGCAGGAGATGCTGGAGCAATACCGTCGCGCCTTGTTGCAAGTCGCGCAGTGGCGTCAGCATGAGCAAGAGTTGATGCAGCGTCTGCCGTATCAGGAGGCGGCGCTGAGCGCGCAACAGCGTCAGCTGGACAGCGCTACGCAGCAATTACAGCAACTGGGTGAGGCACCGGATGAGCATAGTCGCTCACAGGCTTACCTTGAACAGCAAAGTTTGCAGCAACAACAAACACGGATTTTAAATCAGCTAGAACGCTTGCAGCGTTTGGCGGCGCGCAGTGATAACTGGCTGCATCTGTCGCAGTTAATTGCCCGTCAGCAGGATGAAGACCGGCGTCTGGCAGCGAGTATGGAAGAGGCTCGTCAGCAAATTGCGGCGCAGGAAATCAGCCGCATTCAGCTGCGTGCTCACCATGATGAAGCCGAGCAAACCTTGCGCCAGATGCTGGCAACCGCCCAGCTCGATGAGTTTC
>JBOFCH010000376.1:0-2920 GCA_051645985.1 Plesiomonas sp.
AACCATCTGGGTCACATCCGATAATGAGCCAATACGGATCTCACCGGCACGATTGAATTTGCTTTTGTCGCTCAGCAGCAATGATTGCGCGGCGCGTTTGAGTAGCAATGCTTTAAAATCGGCATTGTAGGGATTGGACTCCCACAGGTTGCCCTGCGCATCGATTCCCTCACAGGAAAAAATAAACAGATCGATGTCCAAATGTCGCAATTGAGAAAGAATGGCGGAATTGACATAACAGGCATATTTACGCTCCAGTACCCCACCGGAGCTAATTAATCGGATATGTTGACGCCGTGCCAGCTCCTGACAGATCCGCACACTATTGGTAAACACGGTGATGTCCGTATCCGGCAACTGACGTGCCAGATAGTAGCAAGTAGAGCTGGCATCCAAGGCAATCACCATCCCCGACTCAATCCACGATAAGGCTTGCCGTGCAATATCGGCTTTACTGGAAAAATGACTCTTCAGACGGGAGCTAAACGGATCGCCACTGTCCTGACCACTCAACCCGATAGCCGCCGCTCGACCATGACGGCGGACAATCTGCCCCTGCTGTTGCAAG
Source organism: Plesiomonas sp. (assembly GCA_051645985.1). Taxonomy (GTDB): domain Bacteria; phylum Pseudomonadota; class Gammaproteobacteria; order Enterobacterales; family CAMTGL01; genus Plesiomonas. Next base: position 569 of record JBOFCH010000376.1, read on the forward strand.
ACGTTCAGATCGCGGCGGATCGTTTCTTTGCTGACAGCCAGAAGCTGCGCTAGTGCGTCGGTAGACAGAGTTTCATGCTGTGCCAGTAACTGCACAATAGCCTGATGGCGTTCGCTTTTCATCCTGCCTCCTGCATTGCGCCGCCCGCACCTCGCAGGCAGCAGCAGACAAAGATTACTGGGTCACACCTTTCTTTAACAGGATATTGCCGTATTTCGCACGCTCTCCTGTGACGATGATCGCAAAGGCCCGGCTAGCTCGCTCATAGAATGCAAAACGGTCAATTCGCTGCACCGGTGGCAACGGTTGTATCGCCTGTCCATCCGCACCGGCCAATGCTTGCAAATAACGGAATTCGACCTGCGGATCAAGATTATCGCCCTCCACGGCCGCCATCATCACGAGCGGTGGCGCATAGCTATCCAGTTCAAATAGTGGGATCACCGCAGCCAATAGATCGCTAACGCTCACGCCATCGGCACGCAGTACCTGTGGCCCCATACTATGGGCAGGAAAGTGAGCATCCGCAAAAATGATTTCGTCTCCATGTCCCATTTGTGCCAATACTTTCAGCAACTCAGGGGAAATTAACGGAGAAATGTTTTTCAGCATCATCGACTCCCAGCAACAGTAAGACCCGCCATACGCTCACGCCATTCTTGATAAGCAGCCTGCTGCACGCCCGGCAGGTATTCATGATAGGTCAACTCAACGTCAGCGCGCGCACGCTCCGGCGAGCTAAAATGTCCAGCACCACACCAAGCAAACATGGCGGCACCGGAGACGGTAGTTTCCGCATTATTCAACACCCGAACTGGCAGCCCGAGCATATCGGCTTTGATCTGATTCCACAGACTGTTACGGCTTCCGCCTCCCACCAGCAATAAACTGTCGGCACTAAAGCCACCGATCGTCTGCAACACGCTCAAGTTATGGCTCAATTGCCCGCTCAAGCTCTCTAGCGCCGAACGGTAGAAATGCCCACGGCGGGTATTTAATGACGCTCCGCGCCAGCCCGCATCTCGGCCCGCCGCTAACAAGGCGCTGTTCATGTACAGCCCATCACAACCCGGTGCGACCGCCGCCGCTTCTGCCATCATGTGCGGATAGGCTGCCTGTCTGGCGTGCTGCGGCCAATACAGCTCGCGCACCCACTCCAGCACGCCCGAGGCCAACCATTGCAAACCCGGATTAAACAGGCCCGTACAGCTATCTAACTCACAGGTCGATCCATCATGGGCGGGCAGTAAGGCCGTATTCACATTCGGCGTGCGCACCATCAAAATTTCCCACGTACCGGAAGACAGCACCGGTTGCTCTAATCTTGCGCCCGAGCCAAATAAAGCAAACTGGGTATCATGTCCGGTGGATATCACGGGGATCCCGGCCGGTATCCCAAGGCGCTCTGCCATCGCTGGCAGCAGGGTACCCACCACCTCTCCGGCGGCAACCATGCGCGGAAACAGATCGCTGCGCAGACCTGTTCGCTGCAAGATTTCGTCACTAAAGCGTTCGCTCCGAACATCCAATAACTGGCTGGTGCCGGCCATCGTGCGATCGGTCGTAAACTCTCCGGTCAGGCGCTGATTAATCAGCGAGGAGATAAATAACCACGCATGTGCCCGTTCGAGCAGATCGGGCCGGTGATGTTTAAACCACAGCAATTTGTACAAGGTATTAAAACTAAACTGACCAATTCCAGAGAGGGTCTGCAATTGTGTGGCATCGATATAGCGAGCGACCTGCGCCATCTCATCGAGTGTGCGTGGACATTTCCAACTGATCACGGGATACAGCAGCTGTCCAGAGGCATCTACCAATGCGCCGTCGACACCAAACGTTGTCGCGGTCAGCGCGTGAATACGCGAACCTTGCAACTGCGGCATTATCTGCCGACAGCAATCGGTAAAGCGCTGTAAAATGGCGTCCAATGACCAAATATGCCAGTCTGGATTTTCCGCTCCCGGCGCACTGGCATTGGCGACCGTAGCCTGAGCCAACCGATTACCGCGTGAATCAACCGCAATGGCGCGAACATTGGTCGCCCCGCAGTCCAGAACCAAAACCACATCATGTGTCATACAGGCTCCTTGGCAAATACGGGCGGTCTGGGCCGCCCGCTGGTGTGGTAACGATTTACTTGATGCTGTGGGGGTTTTATTTATACAGCGGGCCATAGTTACCACAGGCACGGTAATCTTGACCTTCACTGTCCATACCGTGCGCAGCCCAAGACGATGGCCGATATATGTCCGCCTCGGCCACGTTGTGCATACATACGGGAATGCGCAGCATGGATGCTAACGTAATCAAGTCGGCCCCGACGTGTCCGACGGTCAGTACGCCATGGTT
>JBOFCH010000377.1:0-2748 GCA_051645985.1 Plesiomonas sp.
CAGAAAATATCACCGCCGCCCACACTGCCGACGCACAAGCACAAGGAGAAGGGAAATGAGTACGTCTTCACTGTCCGCTGCCCCCAAGAATTGCGACGCGAATACTGATCTCAACACGGACATCAGCGCGCTGGCTCGCCGCAACGTGCGCGAGCTGACACCGTATTTATCGGCGCGGCGCATTGGCGGTCAGGGCGATGTGTGGCTCAACGCCAACGAATACCCAACCTCACCCGACTACCAACTGACCGACACTAAACTGAACCGCTACCCAGAGTGTCAACCGGCGCTGGTGCTCCGCCGTTACGCCGAGTATGCCGGCGTCACTCCAGAGCAAGTGCTGGTCAGTCGCGGTGCCGATGAAGCTATCGAACTGGTGATCCGCGCCTTTTGCGAGCCGGGACAAGACGCGGTGATGTTTTGCCCGCCCACCTACGGCATGTATACCGTCAGCGCAGAAACCCTCGGGGTTGCGCGGCGCATTGTCCCTGCCACGGCCGACTGGCAACTGGACTTACCGGCGATCCGCGCTCAGATGGAGGGCGTCAAAGTCATCTTTGTCTGTAGCCCGAACAACCCGACCGGCAATCTACTGCGCCGCGACGATATTCTGCAATTGCTGGAGGATAGCGCCGGACGCGCCATCGTGGTGGTGGATGAAGCCTATATCGAGTTTTGCCCGCACGCCACCTGCGCGCCGCTACTGGCGCAATATCCACATCTGGTGATCCTACGCACCCTGTCCAAAGCCTTCGCCCTAGCCGGTTTACGCTGCGGCTTTGCTCTGGCTAATCCGCCAGTGATTGGCTTACTGCAAAAGGTGATTGCCCCTTATCCGGTGCCACAACCGGTGGCTGACATTGCCGCACAAGCCTTGAGCGATGCGGGATTGGATCGGATGCGCACCCACGTTGCCAACACCTTACATAACCGCGCCTTACTCGCTGATGGGCTGCGCCGCAACCCACTGTGCCGTGAAGTTTACACGGGCGAAGGTAACTGGCTAACGGTTCGCTTCATCGACGGCGAAAAAGTATTCAAAAGCCTCTGGGATCAGGGCATTATCTTACGTAATCAGGGCAAGCAGCCGGGCATGCAAAACTGCCTGCGCATCAGCATAGGAACTGAGGCTGAATGCCGCCGCACCCTGAACGCCATTGACGCGCTGTATCAGCAAGGAGCCATGCAGTGAAAAAGAAAAAATACCGTCCATCCGTACGCCCAGCCGTACCCGCCGCACGATGCACCGAGAATTGCACCGAAAACTACCTGTTTATCGATCGCGACGGCACCCTGATCGCCGAACCACCACAAGATTTTCAGGTCGACCGTCTGGATAAGCTGCGTCTGGAGCCGGCAGTGATCCCCGCCCTGCTCAAGTTACGCCGTGAAGGTTACAAACTGGTGATGATCACCAATCAAGATGGCCTTGGCACGGCCAGCTTCCCACAGACCGATTTCGACCTACCGCAGCAAATGATGCTAGATATTTTCAGCTCGCAAGGGGTGGAGTTCGATGACATTCTGATCTGCCCGCATTTTGAGCACGATAACTGCACCTGCCGCAAACCGAAACTGGGGCTGGTCAAAAATTATCTGGAAGCTGACTGCATCAACCCCGAGCACTCCTATGTGATTGGCGATCGGGAAACTGACCTGCAACTGGCGACCAACATGGGGATCACCGGGATCCACTATCAAAATGGGATCACCGGCTGGCCGGAAATTGTGCGCCGCCTAACGCTACCACCGCGCCACGCGTGCGTCACCCGTACCACCCGTGAAACCGACATCAAGGTCGAGCTGTGGCTCGATGAAAGTGGGGAAAACCAGATCCTGACCGGGCTGGGCTTTTTTGATCACATGCTGGATCAGATTGCCACTCACGGCGGTTTTCGGATGAATGTCAGCGTTGACGGCGATCTGCATATCGATGATCACCACACCGTAGAAGACACTGCACTGGCACTCGGACAGGCACTGAAAGAGGCTCTCGGTAACAAACGGGGCATCGGCCGCTTCGGTTTTGTGCTGCCGATGGATGAGTGCTTGGCGCGCTGCGCGCTGGATCTCTCCGGTCGTCCGTACCTGAAATTTAATGCCAAATTCGATCGCCATCAGGTCGGCGATCTGAGCACCGAAATGGTCGAGCACTTCTTCCGTTCACTGAGTGATGCGCTGGCCTGCACCCTACACCTGAAAACCAAGGGCCGTAACAGTCACCATATGGTGGAAAGCCTGTTCAAAGCTTTTGGCCGCACACTGCGTCAGGCGATCCGAGTGGAGGGCGATGCCCTGCCAAGCTCAAAAGGAGTGCTGTAAATGCCACAACAAACGCCACATACCCGGGTCGTGATTGTGGATACCGGCTGTGCCAATCTGGCCTCGGTCTATTTTGCCATCCAGCGTCTGGGCTATGAGCCACTCATCAGCAAAGAGCCGGACGTGATCCTGACCGCGGACAAACTGCTGTTACCGGGCGTCGGCACCGCCAACAACGCCATGCAAAACTTAGAGCAGCGCCAACTTCCGGCACTGATCAAAGCCTGTAGCCAACCGGTGTTGGGGATCTGTTTAGGCATGCAGATCATGGCGGAATATTGCGAAGAAGGCAGCACCGATACCTTGGGTCTGATCCCAGAAAATGTGCTGCGAATGACCGACTTTGGTCTGCCGCTGCCACACATGGGCTGGAATCGCATCTACCCGAAAGCCGGGCACCGTCTGTTCAACAACATTGCCGACGGC
>JBOFCH010000378.1:0-7429 GCA_051645985.1 Plesiomonas sp.
CTGTGCGAGACTCTACAAAATACTTACCGCCTTTTTCCTGCACGACCCAAACGCAGGTTTTGCCACAGCCATTCCCATCGGGGCTGAACACCGCATCCACCGGCACGACCACACTGACGCGGTTAGCCGCCGAGGGCACATTATCCAAATTAATACGCACTTCCCCACTCATGCCTGATAGCTGCGGGAAGTCATTCGGTCTTGGCATGGTCAGGGTGACTTGATATGTCAGGGAATTCGCCGAGGCATTGGCCCGATGCTCTTTATATTTGGCCGTAAACGTTTTCCCCGGAAAATTATTGATCGTCACGGTTGGTTGATAAGATTTATTCTGCTCATTAATCAGCTTGAATAAGCTTTCCGGCACATTGAAAACCACATCCAGTGAATCCAGCGCATTAAGCGTGGCAATAGTTTGTCCGGGAGCAACCACCTGATAATTGTTCACACTGACATTCGAGATAATACCGGCAAATGGCGCGCGCAATTGCATATCCTGCAATTCTTGTTTCACTACGTTCACCGCAGCTAGCGCCGAATCTCTTGCCGCACGCTGAACATCAAAGTCGGCTTGGGAAACCACATCACGGGCAATCAGTTGTGAGAAGCGGCGAAACTGCGTCTGCGCCAAGGTCAATGAGGCTTGCCGATCAGAAAGCCGATGTAACACATCATAGTTATTAAGACTGGCAATCAACTGCCCAGAGGTTACCCGCTCCCCCTCTAATACCATGACCTGATTCAGGGTGCCCGGCACTTTAAATGACAGATCCGTCTTGTCTCCGGCGATGATCCGAGCGGGAAAAGTTCTCACTCCTTTTTGCAACGAGTTACTGACGTCATAGACATTCACCGGCCTCAATGTATCTTGTTCCGCCACCCCAGCACGGTCACAACCGGAAAGAGTCATTATCAGACAGATCATCATAATGCGCTTCATATTCACGGCATCATCTCTTCAATCAACATTGAATGCAGTCACTCACAGAACAGCCGAGAACGATTAGGACATCCCAGACACGAGCCACCAAGGCTCATCTACTGAAAATGCTCATCGCCTGCTGAGTCTAGAGCCGTTAAATTTACATCCCGCGACACCCCTTGGGGCGCTAGCCCCCCATCTACACCTACCTGATAGGCCTACCTTATTGCCGGTTTAAGCAGGTCAGCAAATCGCTGTTGTCACTGCAATCAATCCGGCCGGCAACCACATTCATCATGTAGGCGAAAAAGGGATTCGATGTCGCGCGCATCAATGCATCCATGCCAACAATTAATACCGAGGATTCCCCCCGCATAGAGATTGTCCCCAAGTTGATGCCGTAAAGATTTTTATCAATCGGCGCGCTGCCATACAGCGAATCGGTAACCGAAAACGGCAGCGCAACATGGGAAAGAGAAAACATATCATTAGGATAGCGAATACCTATCGGCGTGGTGGTGCCCTGCACCTCACCGGCGTGGGTTACCGTGGCCATCGCCTCCGGTGAGGTTGACGTTAAATTGGTGATCACAATGGTGTTGTAATTGCGCGCTCCGCGCGGTAACAGTGAGTTGACCGCGGTATAAGATGAACGGCGAAATAACGGCAGAAAACTGACCGCATGGTTAATATCAAAGAGCACCAGCTCACTGCCGTTATTCGCTAAATAGCGGTATAACGAATTCACCACCGCGCGCGTACTGACCGTAGAATCCATCACCGATTGAAACGTTAAAATTGGCGGTAACTTTTGCACCTCTTCCGCCGTAAGCTCGCGAATACTCTGCTGTAATTCCTGCGTCAGTAAAAATGATTCACGGGCCGCTTTCACCGGAAAAGAGTTATATTTAAACGGATTAAATTCAGGAATGATGCTCAGCCATGCTGATTTGGCAAAGGCAGGGAAAATAGAGGGCAATCCGGCTAAACCGGCAAAGCGCGCAAAGCTGGTAATACCAATCATTGGCGACAATAAGATCACTTGTTGTGGAATACGCAACGTCTTATCGTTCAAGCTAGACAGGGTATATTTCATCGCCAAGGCACCGCCATTGGAGAATCCCACAATATGCAGCGGAGCCTGCTCTCCCGCCAATGTAGTCGCCTCTCTGACGGCCAGGCGAGTCACCGCCAACCAATCATGACGCCCGACATCGGTCAACCCTGCTGGCACAGTACCATGCCCCGGCAAACGTGGTGCCACGACCGCAAAGCCTTTCGCCTGATACAGCTCCGCCATCGCTTTTAGGCTATATGGGGTATCGGTTAAGCCGTGCAACAGTACCACCGCCCCTAATGGCTGACCTTCTGGCATCAGGATGTAGGAGCGATTCCAGTCTTGATGAAAATTAGCCGGATACACCAAACTCTTTTCATAGTAACGGTTTAATTCCGTTTTCTCACTTTCTGGAATTTTATCCGTAACATGTTCTTTTAACTGTTGATAAATCTCATTTTCGTGAGCGAGATAATCGTTGAAGTTAGCATGATCCACCTGCTCGACTGACATCTCATCGGGTGTCCATGTATGCCATGGTTGCAATTTAGGGCCACGCTCCGTGTCGTAAATACGAATGGCCACCAGCGCAAGCACAAATACCAGTAACAGGATGAAGAGTTTCTTCAATGCCCGGGAGATAAATAACGCTAACCCAAGTACCTTTTGGGTAAACTTATTATTTGCCATATCTATTATTTGACATTTTATTAATTGACATCATGAATACCTACCCCAAAGCAAATAGACGCGGCCAATAATGGCGTGTAGTTCATCCCGATAACCAAAAACACGTAACATGAGAATATGCAGGCATGAGTCAACCCCATGCCCCGAGTATTAATCCTCTTCTGCTGGATAAATCACGTACTCAAACGGATTATTGCTATTATCTGGCACGCTCTGATTAGCGCCCCCAGAAGCTGGCGTCGGCCGAGCATTCGTGGTTCCCGGAATAATTTCAAAGTCTGGGGTGAATCTCACCAACGTACTTTTCAGTTGATGATACGCGGAGCGGTCACCGGTCATTTTCACCTTACCGTCCGCCTCCAAGGCTTCAAACGTTGTCGCCCCCATCATGATGTTATTCAGATCGGCGCGATCTAACGTAATGGTTAACGTCGGGTTTTTCGCCTGATAATCTGCAATGTTGGTTAATGTCGCATTGCTCATTTCTATCAGATAACGTTCATTGTTATCCGGTGTCACTAGGTTGATCGTAAAGGCCATCCCCTCGGCCTTCTTGCTATCCATACTGATCCCGAGGAAATCCAGCCACAGTGAAGTCGGCATCGCCCGGATCACATCCGGCCCAGTGGTTCTTGGCGGCATACGCGCGGGGATCCCCGAGCGCAATTCGTAAGCGCCCTGCAAGAAGCTGTTACGCAAACTGGTGCTTTCTTTCTGATAGCCCAATTGTTCAAAAGCATCCGCTAACAGGTTACGGGCATCCTGATTTTTAGGCTCGGCATACACCAACTTGTTGAGGATCTCCGTCGCCTCTAGGTATTTACCTTGCTCGTTAAGCGCTTTACCTTTGGCGAGAATTTTTGCCGCGCCGCCCATCATTTCCACATACAAAGGCGCCGATTCGCGCGGTGATAACGGCACCAAGGTTGCCGGATTACCATCCCAATAACCGATAAAACGGTTGACGATCGCGCGGGAGTTATGTGGCTCTGAACCATGATAGCTACGTGCAGCCCATTGGCGCTGTAAACTTAGCGGAGCCTGATAGACATTGTGAATTTCGTTGATGGTGACGCCCTGATTGGCGTAATGCAGAACCTGATTATTCATATTGGCGTACAGATCGCGCTGCGCACGCAGCGTCTCTTTAATCCGTTCATTTCCCCAGCGCGGCCAGCTGTGAGACGTAAACATCACCTGCACATTATCCCCAAATTTATAGAGTGCTTTATTAATCTGTTTCGACCAATTGAGGGCATTACGTACTGGTGCGCCACGCAAGGTATAAATGTTATGGATCGTGCCGGTGACGTTTTCTGCCGCCCAGAAGGCATTAAACTGCGGGAAATAGGTGTTCATTTCTACCGGCGCTTCGGTATCTGGGGTGTTCTGAAACACCATGTTGACACCATCAATCGTGATATCTTCAAAATCCTTATTGATAAAGCGATTCGGAACAATCAGACCGGTATTGCCTACCGCCACATTTTTCCCGATAGCCTGATCCACATGCCCAAACGGGCTGCGATCTAACAGCACCGCATACTGATATTGAAACCGCCGAGACATGGCATTCCCCGCAAACACATTCTCCGATATCGCCGCCTCAACAAAGCCCTCTGGCGCAATTAACGGGACTTTACCGCTTTTCACATCCGCCTCATCAACAACGCCACGCACCCCACCAAAGTGATCGCCGTGCGAGTGTGAAATAACCACGCCAACGACCGGACGTTTCCCCAGTTTTTCATTCACAAAAGCTAAACCGGCGGCCGCGGTTTCACGGGTGGTCAACGGGTCAAAAATAATCCAGCCGGTATCGCCTTTAATAAAGGTCATATTGGCAAGATCAAAACCACGCACCTGATAGATACGATCCGGCACCACTTCATACAGCCCATACGCCATATTCAAGATAGCTTGGCGCTGCAATGATGGATGAATACTGGCAAAATCTTTACCTTGCAGCAGGAAATTGTAGCTTTCCATATCCCACGCCACATTGCCGGCATCGGCCATGATCTTGGTAAAGGTAGGTTTGGCGATAAATCCTTTTTTGGATTCGTCAAAATCCCGCGTATCTTCAAAAGGCATGGCATTCTTTATTTGATCATGCAGGGCAATCGTAAACGTCGATGGCGGTTTCCCCTGTGGGTGAAAGTGCTCTGGCCCACTTTTTATCTCTACGGATGTTGTTTTTACGGGTGTTGTTACTGGCGTATCACTACCGGCACCGGCCGCATAGACCCTAGCGCCCGTAGCATGAACAGCTATCATCATCGCGGTAATCTGAACAAGCTGACTTAATCGCATGGTGTATCACCTTCACCAAGTAAACCCCAACCCCATATAGATCCCCGAGGTAGCCACATCATAGACAAAACCATCATGGTCATAATTAATTGAAAAATAACGATAACCAAGCTTTCCTTGCAGGGTGGGAGAAAAAGCATAATTGACCCCGCCAATCACCTGCCACGTTAAATCCGAGCCAGAGCCTGAACCACCCACATCGGCATAACCGGTGACGCTCCATTGTTTATAGTTCACAAAATCATGGATCACGCGGATCCCCACATACGGATCGACCCACCCTTTACGCTCAGAGGTACTCGGCGTTAACACCACATCCGGCAGCAAAGGTGAGGTCAGTGTGGAGTTCGCATCCCAGTGAATAATGTTGTAGCGAAAACCAGCAATCGCATCGATTTTGGTCGTGCTGTCCAGCATGCGATAGTAGCCCGCTACCGCATACTGCTGCTGGGTCACCTTGCCATCGGCAGAAATATCAACGAGTCCTCGCGGGCCAGACAACGTAGCCTGATCGGAAACCCGCAAGTAAATGGCGTCCAGCAAGATCCCCCATCGGTCATACCGCGCATCGAAGGCCGCCATACCGGCCATATCCATCCGATCCCAAATATCCGAAAAGCTCTGTTCGAACTGCTGTCCGTTCCCCGGGCCTTCTGCAATGCCGACCTTGCCATCCTGACCGACAGCCCAGACATACGGTGTTAGCTCATAATGCCATTGCTGATTATTCGCATTACTCGCGCTGCTTTCGGTTGCGCTCACCACCGGCACTGACGAAAGAAAAAGTACACTTAACAATAATGCACTAAAGCGCGATCCCCTCTTTCCGATGCTGGCTGCCCCGCCATTCGCCATGCTCACCGTTATGACTGCGCTCTGGATTGCGGTATTGCAAATTGTGGCGCGCTGGATTATTGAGTACTGAATTATTGATCTCAGGGCTGCTATTTCGGCCATTGTGACGTTCCTTTTCCCACGTTGCCTTACTGCTTCTTGTTATTGCCAAGGTTTGGTAAAACCGCGCGTTGTAAGCCCTCGGTCAGCGCTCAATAATCTTTAGTTGGTCAGCTCTGGCCTTATATCCTTTACATAAATAGCTCTTTGCATCAATAGCCCTTTGCATCACTGCCCGTTGCCTAAAGAGCCTAAAACTAATCACCGGTACCTCTCACCCAAACTGCCCCACACGGGCATCGCAGCAAAGAGGCACCGATCCCTAACCCAAGGATAAAGAGCAATTATTTATCCTTAGATTTATCCAGATTTTCTGATGTCAGCTCTCCAGGCAGATAATCGGGTAAACGGCTGGCCGGGAAGATAGCCAGTAACGACAGCATCGACATAAACAACAAGCCAAACTTCAAGGCGCGCAAACGAGCCTCTTCATTCACCCGCACCGCTTCTGCTACCTGCTCAGGGGTCGCCGAGGTTTGTGCCAGCACACTTTCCAAACGGTCATTACTGACGAAGTTGATGCTGTCCATATTGACCTGTGATTGCAGCTCGGGTGTCAGGATCGGCGTTTGGGCCACACCACGCATGATGTTGGCGCTGAGTAACCCCACCAGCAAGGCTCCGGCAACTGCCGTGCCAATAGCACCAGCCAAGTTGTTAGTGGTTCCCCGTAAAGATCCCACATCACCGGCCAGTTCTTTCGGTGATGCGCTGACCAAGACGTTAAACACCAAGGTGACCAAGGAGCCTTGCCCAATCCCGAATACCACTAAACCAAACAGAACGGCAAATTCACTCCAGTTATTGCGCACAACAAAAGAGAGCCATAACAAGGCAATAGTGCAGGTGATAAAGCCATAGCGGCCAATTCGGCGCGGTGTCCACTGCCCGTAGAAGCGCACAATCAGCATGGCGGAGAAAAATACTGACAGGTTAAACGGCATCATGGCGATCGCCGTTGCCAGTGGGGTACTGCCCTGCACTATCTGGATATACAGCGGTACCGAGAAGTTCAGCATGGCTTCGAGCGCTACCACTGCAAACATGGCAATAACCGCAGCACGTTCACTGGGCGAATTGATGACTTCCAATGCCAGCAAAGGCGTTTGCCCCAGCGCCTGACGACGGCGAGTCCAAACCACAAAGGCTTGCCCAAGGACAATACCCACTACGATCATAAACGGCGCAGGCGACAACCCGAACACGTTGAAGGGAGCGTTATCATTGGCCAGACCAAAGCCCCAACGATTTAGGTTATTAAAACCAAACGAGAGCAAGATGATCGAGGCGGCAGCCAGTACAACGCCCACCAAATCAATGCTGACATCCGGACGGGCTTTATCGGCTTTTAGGCGAAAACTCAGGATAAAAATAATCACCGACAGCACAATCAAGATCCCGAATGCCGGACGCCAACCGATATAGGTGCCCAACACCCCACCGATTAAGAAGGCGCTCACCCCAGCACCGGCCCGAGCAGATCCCAGCGCGCC
>JBOFCH010000379.1:0-2852 GCA_051645985.1 Plesiomonas sp.
TGTGGGAAGGCTTGTGGCAGATGGCTTGGCAAGGTTTTCCCGTTACCGCAACGCTGGTACTGCTGTGTGCTGTCGCAGCGCCGGCTTTGTTTGCGGGGGGCGTTTTTTATTTGTGGCTCGCCCGACGTTTTCGCTGGTCTTTACGCCCTTGCCTGCTGATCTTGGAAAAGCTCAAAGAGTGGGTGATGCTGGATGTGTATCTGCTCGCGCTTGGGGTGACAGCCTTCAAAATTCGCGATTATGCCCTGCTTAACGGTGGTTTTGGATTAATTCCGCTGTTCTTATTGACTCTGCTGCTGACGCTACTGCTGATCCACTTTAATCCGGCGCAGCTATGGCAACGCTACTACCCTATTCCAGTGCCATCAGTCACCACGCCTCCCACGCTCATCTTACATTGTCCGCACTGTCATTATTCGGGACTCCCCAATATTGCCCAGCGCTGCCCACGTTGTTTGATGAAAATGCACCCTCGCTACCAGCAAAGTCTGCAAAAAACGTGGGCGGCGATATTGGCTGCCATTGTTATGTTGCTGCCCGCTAATTTATTGCCCATCTCAATTTTGTATGTTCGTGGCGCTCGGGCAGAAGACACGATCATGTCGGGGATTTTATCCCTGATCAAAACCGATAATATACCAATTGCCATCATTGTGTTTGTCGCCAGTATTCTGGTTCCTCTGATGAAAATACTGGTGATGCTCGCATTGTTGCTATCCGTTCAGTTTCGTATTAGCTGGCGGCGACGCTGGCAACTGAATTTGTTCCGTTTCGTTTCAATCGTCGGCCGTTGGTCAATGCTGGATTTGTTTGTCTTGGCGTTGATGATGTCGCTGGTGGATAGAGATCAGATCCTGTCATTTACTTTGGGGCCGGCAGCGTTCTTTTTCGGCGCTGCCGTTTATCTGACCATGCTGGCAGCAGAATGGTTTGATACGCGTTTAATCTGGGATACCCATGCCAAACCAACAACCTCACACACCTGAACCACAGCCCGTAGCGGCTAAAATTAAAACTAAACGTCGGATTTCACCGTTTTGGTTGTTACCCGTGATCGCAGTTGTGATCGCCTTGAGTCTGGTGTATTACACGCTACGCGAACAAGGTGAACAGATTTCGATTCACTTTACTTCGGCTGCCGGCATTGTGCCGAACCGAACCCCTATCCGTTTTCAAGGATTAGAAGTGGGAATGGTGCGTCAGGTGACATTGGGGCCTAATTTGCAGGGGGTGACTGTCACCGCCGATATTTACAGTCAGGCGGTAGACACGCTGCGCCAAGGCACTCAGTTTTGGCTAGTCACTCCGAAGGCATCACTGGCTGGGATCTCCGGTTTAGATGCGCTGGTGTCCGGTAACTATATCAATATGCTGCCGGGAGGTGGCCCGAGTGTTAGTCACTTTTCTGCACTGAATGCCCCGCCGCGTTATCGAGAATCGACCGGTGATTTGCTCGTGCACCTGCGCAGTGATGATCTTGGTTCACTATCGACTGGCTCACAGGTCTATTACCGCAAAATACCGGTCGGTACCGTTAACGATTATCGGATTGCTCCCAATAATGAAGGTGTCCTGATTGATATTCTGATCGAACAGCGTTTCGCTAACCTGGTAAAAACCACCTCCCGTTTCTGGAACACCAGTGGCGTTCAGGCAGATGTCAGTTTGTCTGGTGCCAGCATAAAACTGGAGAGTCTCAATGCCCTGATCAATGGTGCGATTGCCTTTGACTCGCCAGCCGATGCCCCACAAGCGGCCGATGATGCGACCTACCCACTCTACCCTGACTTGGCAGCCAGCCAGCGCGGCATTAATGTGCAACTAACCTTTCCCAATGCCGGGGGCTTGAAAGCGGGCAGTACCCCACTGATGTATCAGGGGCTAAAAGTCGGTCTGCTAACCAAGCTGGATCTGCAAGATGTGAACAGTGTGGCCGGCACGCTGGTTGTCGATCCTTCGATAAAAGATTTATTGCGCTCTGAAACCCATATCAAACTACAACGGCCCAGTTTTTCGCTGAGTAACCCGGCGGGAGTCAGTGCCTTGCTCACCGGCCCTACGTTACAGCTGATGCCGGGTGAAGGCTCACCCCAGCGCCGTTTCAGTGTTGTTGATGATAGTCAGTTGCTGCTACAAACCGAAAACTCACTGCAATTTACGCTGCTAGCGCCACAGTCATTCGGTGTGGATGTTAACCAGCCGGTTTGGCTAAACGGGATCAACATCGGTCAAATTGTTACCCGCGCACTGACTCCGGAAGGCGTATTGTTCTCGGTTGCCATTGAGCCGCGTTATCGTCACCTTATTCATGCCGATAGCCGCTTTGCCGCCGCTAGCCGTGTTAATGTGCAGGTAGGACTCGATGGTGTGGAGGTCAAAGGTGCATCCGCTCAAGAGTTTTTACAAGGAGGTATTAATGTCATCGCTGGGAGCAAAGGAAAACCTAAAGAGCGTTATACCTTGTATGGCGATCTAAAAAGTGCTCGCGCGGGCGTTGATTATGACGACTTAAAACCGACCTTGACGTTACAGGCCAGTGAGTTGCCGGACATCCAACAAGGCTCTGTGGTCTTGTACCGTAAATTCCCGATAGGTCAGTTGTTATCTATCCAACCGACCGCTAACGGTGAATTCAATGTGGCGGTGTTTATTGATCCGCAATACCGCTATCTGCTGACACCGCAAAGTATTTTCTGGGCCGAAGGCGGTGCTAAAGTCGAAATTGGTGCCAGTGGTGTTTCCGTTCAAGCTACTCCGCTTTCACGCGCACTAAAAGGCGCCATCAGCATGGACAACGTCTCTGAAGCCTCGGTCGGTAAGAGCGGTCTACGTCGTTTATACTCCTCGGAGCA
>JBOFCH010000380.1:0-2048 GCA_051645985.1 Plesiomonas sp.
CGGTTAGAGGTGGCCAGAACCCGGACATTCAAGCGGATGGTTTTGCGCCCGCCTAGACGCTCCACCTCTCGCTCTTGCAGTACACGCAATAATTTAGCCTGCAAGCTGAGCGCCATTTCACTGATTTCATCCAGCAGTAAAGTACCGCCTTGCGCCTGCTCAAATTTACCCGGGCACGCCTGCACCGCCCCAGTGAACGCTCCTTTTTCATAACCAAACAAGGTGGCTTCCAGCATATGATCCGGAATAGCGGCGCAGTTGATAGCCACAAACGGCGCATTAGCTCGCGCAGAATGCTGATGGATAAATCGGGCCAGCACTTCTTTACCGACACCGCTCGGCCCCTGGATCATGACAGTGGCATCGGTCGCCGCCACTTTCTCCGCCAAGGTATACAGGTGACACGAGTGTGCATCATGGATCACCGGTTGAATCGTGTTGTCCACCGCGAGTGAGCCAGACGCCAGCTCAGCACTGTCTGGCTCAGAACGGCCGGTTAACGGATTTTGCCGACAAAAACGGCGCATATCCTGCGTCTGCGCGCTGATCTCTTGCAGCCGTTCATACAACTTACGCTGAAAACGCTGACGTTGCTCTGGCTGCAAGGTCGTCGATTGTAACTCCTCGGCGTACAGCAACGCGGAGGAGAGCGGCACATGTAACTGATGCGCAACAGAAGTCAGCAGCTGCCCTAAGGAAGAGAGCTGTTGTTGTTTGCTCACTCGCGCTTGTAATAGCCGTGAATCGGTCAAATCGGTGATCAAAATCAGCTGGCCGGCATCAGTCGCCGACAACGCGACCCGCACCCGTCGGCCATCACGTAGCGAAACCTCATGACCATCGTCTTTTTGTGGAGCAAAACAGCGTTGAATGATATCCAACCAACGCTCGCCACACAGTGGCTCCCCCAACAATCGCACCGCCTCGGCGTTGGCCTCGGCAATGTAGCCATGTCCGTTAAGTACAACCACGGCCACCGGCATGGCAGCAATCATCTGCTGATAATAAGCTGCCGATTGCGTGGTATTCGCGACAGGTTCGGACATGGTTCCACCTTAACTTTGCTTGAACAGCGCTGACTGAAAACAGTGATTTACCGTTTGTTAAGCAAATAGCAGACCAGCCCGGCAGATAAATGACCACATCCGGCATGAACGGACTCCACGATGGATCGTGCAGCGTCATACCAACAGCTATACTCAGAGCTACAGGAAAGCCATTGCTCAGTCAGTCGTAAGCAATAATCAAAAGGACACTCGGTTTTATACTCACGAACGTAAGATAAGAAATTACCAGTCAGCATGCACATGCAGGCATATACAAAGGTTAACCAACCCCACATTATGCAAAATAATAAATCACACGTATTCACATTAATAAAAAATAAAATAGCGCCGGTAAAATTCATTACGTAGCAGAATGCAATATTATCGGTAGGCTAATAACGCTGTACTCATAACGTAACTCTTTCATACTTAATCTATACCATCCGTAAACCTTAGCCATTTATGCTTCAGTTTACCGGTAACGGCCACAAATTTGCGTGTTGACGCTTATTTCAGCACAAAGTGTCAATAATAATATAACCATGTGTTCCATTATTAGATGAGGCATCATACCTTTACTTCAACGGATAGCTGACATTTGTATAACAATGCGTAGCCAGTGCAGGATAATCCTGAAGCGAATGAAAGGTTAGCAGAAGATTGCTGTAGCAGTAGGGATAACGAAGTCATCAAAAGATAAAGGGAAAGGGAAAGGGAAAGGGAAAAAATAAAAAACCCCGTGGTGACTTAACAACTGTTATTTATAGGCATAGTGGCGAGCAATGCCAACATACCGAACAGATAGTCAATAACCAACGGAGTTTTCGTTTTGGTACAGTACGTTTACGTCTTAATACAGTAAGTAAAAGTTGAACAACTTAAACTGTCGCACTTTCTTTGTTCAATCCGTATTTACGCATTTTTTCAACCAAGGTCGTACGACGCATCCCCAGCATATCAGCGGCTCGGGCTACAACCCAGAACTGCGCGTCCAACGCCTGA
>JBOFCH010000381.1:0-7164 GCA_051645985.1 Plesiomonas sp.
TGTTCACGACACCAAAGCAAAATGCCATCTACCAGCGATGGAACATTCACTTGCTCACATTGGCGCACCGCTCGCACCACTAAACGGTAAAACTCATCATGATCGTGAGCGCGCAGTAACCGGTTAAAACGCAGCTCAGATAACACTGGCCGCTCGCTACCGGAACCACGATGACCCAACTGAGCAGCAAAACTGGCACTGCCTCCCGATTGTTTCACATGCGCACAGGCACCCGCCGCCAATGCCAACCCAATCCAACGCCACTCGTTATCGGTATCGTTATCGCACCGTGCCAGCCAACCCCGAAACGGCTGAGCCAACAGGCGAAAACCCTCACTGAGCATAATATCGGCACTGCTTTGCGCCTGACGCAGTTCGGCCCGGACTCCGCGTTGAGCCTGTAATCGAGCAAACCATTGCATCAGAACCTCGGCGGCGGGGCGGTCATTCTCACATCGCATATTTTTTAACAACAACGGTGTTGAGGTATCCATCATGTCTCCTTTTGAGCGGGATCTTGGGCGTGTGGCGTCACAGGCTGTAATGCCTGCATGGAGGGCTTTTTACGCAGACGCAGGTACAAATTTTTACGTGCAGTCAACACGCGCGCCATGTGTGGCGGTAGTGCCGTACCGGAGAAAATCGCGCGATCAAAACGGGCCATCAACTGCTCACGCAAGTACCGCCCCCACTGATGAAGCGGGGTCAGATCGGCCTGTGACAAACTCACCTGCTGCTGTAGTCGAGCCAACAAAGCCGCAAATGCCGGCTCGGTTTCTTGCCAGAATGCCAAATCAATAAAACTGAAATCGCCTTTTGCCTCTTTCGGACTTTTATACCATGCCTCTTTCACCGCACTGCGCAGCTCAGCCACGCCATCTTGGGCCGCGCTCACGGCCTGATGCAGATAAGCAAGCAAACGTTGCAGCGCCTCTGGGGCCAAGGTTGGCAGCGGTAACTGATGCTCATACCAGCAGCGGGCTTTCATGTTATCCATGTCGTAGCCAAAACAGCGCAATCCCACCGGCTCCGGACACAATTGATGCGCCTGTAACACCACCTCGGCAGGCAAATCCTGACGCTTACCATCAATTTGTTGTCGCCAGATTAATCCCAGCCAATCTTTGTACAACAACCCTCCGGGCTGCCCTTTCACCGACAGTAACGGGGCACTGGGATCTTTCAGATCTTGGCGATATGGCGTTAGCGGGTGCCGCCAACCTTCATACTGCACCCCATAGTTTTTTGCCCGGTATTGGTGAAGTAACTGCGTGCTGTGCTCGCCACACAAGTCGCACTGGCCACTTTGCGGGGCGCTAAAGTCCAGTTCAACTCGCCGTGGCATGCTCCAATAAGCCTGTTGCGGGTGAGCCAGCTCCGGCGTGGTAATCCCATTTTTTTTCTCGCTGGTACGTGTCGGCCCACACCAAGGAAAGCGCTCAGCCTCACAACCGGAGGCCACCGGCATCCGCGCTTGAGTCAGCACATTCAGCCATAACGTGCGCCATAACGGTTGCTCGGGTTGTAACGGCCACACCAACGAGGTCATCGGCCCGCCACCGCGTAAACTCACCCGATGCCCTTGACCACCACTTGGTGCGTTAATTTGCAGTGTAAACAGCGCCATTGCCACGCACGCCGGACATATACACTGCACCGTGCCACGTTTTACAAAATGATCTTTATTCAGCTTGAGGGTATTTCCCCCCGGTGCATCAATCAGCAAACCGGAGATCGGCTGTGGCTCACTCTCCAGTGCGGAAAAATCCTGCATAAAGCTCGGTTTCTCGGCACGCAAAACAAATGCTGGTGCTAATTCAGCCAAGGCTTGGGATAGTTCATCGGCGTTCAGCCCCTCATCCCACACCGCTTCCCACTCATCGCCATCTTCCGGCGCAACAGCAACCTGCAAAAGGCCAATTAAAAACTGGTAGCCCGCCCCTTGAAAATCCGCACGCGGGAAAGCCAAGTCAATCACATGCTCATCCACTAACTCGGCGGGGCGGATCTTGCGGATCTGCATAACAGTGCCGGTGCGATACCACACCGGTAGCCATGACTCATGGATCAAAGACAGCATTAGGACGCTCCTTGTAACTGGAAGCCAAAACAGCGGGAATAGAAATGACACGCGGATAACGATTCGGGCAGTAACACCACCTCTCCGCCATACAGACGATGTTGCTCAAGTAGGCGCTCACGCGCTGCATCAGTTAAATGTGGGATGTGATCTTTTACCTGTAACCAGAGCTTTTCACGTACTTTCAGCGCGCTCATTTCCCATGCAAATGGCTCACTGGCATACGGTTGCACATCGTCATGCACCGCATGCGCTAAATACAAGGTCACGGTAGGCTCACTCAACCGCGTTGAAAGTTCTTCGTGCTTTTGCCAACGATCTGACGCATCCACGCTATAACCGGTATCCAGTTTTAACAGCAATTGCAACGCAGCCGCCCGCTCACTCAAACGCTGTCCTTCGGCATTGTCACTGCTGGTTTGCAATTGCGCGGGAGGCTCCGCCAGCTCGCCATAAACTGACTCAATCAACAAGCGAGCCTGCTCGGGCATCTGAATTTGCTTTTGCGCACGCAAGACTGACTGCGTTAACCACAAGCAACCGTGATCCTGATAAACCGCACTGCTACCGGGTAATGCGGCGCGTACCCAGTTTATCTCTGGTGTATCACTCCAACACGGCGCATGAACCATCAATACTGGCGCCGCCCGACCATCGTGAGCACCCAATCCACGATCACGGTTACCACGGGCATCACGGATATGCCGTTGCAACCGACCGGCACGTTGGATCAGTAAATCAATCGGCGCTAGATCAGAAACCAGCACGTCAAAATCCAAATCCAATGACTGCTCAATGACTTGGGTCGCCACCAGAACCTGACCACGCCGCTGCTCGGCCGTCGAATCATCCCCGAAGCGTTGTAGGGTTTGTGTCTCAATGGCTAACCGATCCGCAAAGGCAAACCGACTGTGAAAGAGTGATAGGTGTTCACTATCTATCAAAGTGGACAGTGCCTTGTAAGCCGCGATGGCCTCATCCACCGTGTTGCGCACCCACGCGATACACAGTCCCTGTCGCACGGCGGCCACGATCTGGGCAATGCAAGCGTCCTCTCCATGTAGCCAATTCACCGCCACACATCGCCGGACTTGCTCACGCGTCGCCACTGGCTCCTCACGCCAGACATCGCGACCAAATTGTGTCAGCAGTGGGTACTCATCGGGTTTACTCAGCGCCGGTACAGGCTGCGCCGCGCCACGAGCAAACGCCGCCACCAGCGCCTGTCGCTGCTGTTGGCTCAGTGTTGCACTCAAAATAATGGCACAACCGCCCTGGCTGGCATGAAACGCCAACAAACGCTCCAACAGGCATAGCATATAACCGTCATAAGCATGCACCTCATCCAAAAGCAACACTTTGTGATGTATCCCGAGCATCCGTAATGACTGGTGGCGAAACGGCAACACCGCCATCAGCGCCTGATCCAACGTGCCGACACCCACATCAGCCAATAAGGCTTTCTTACGGCTATCGGCAAACCAGTGGTTACAATCGGCACTCGCCGTCTGTTCTTGTGGCTGACTATAATGCGGCGCGCCTGCTTGTGGCTTGGGGTCCCAGATACTGTGGGTAAAATCGGTATTCAACTCACGAGCGCCGTGCGCCAGCACCAGCGAAGGGTGGCTGTATGACGCAAATAAACGTCGGTAGGCCTTACGTAAACGAGCGAACATCGCATTAGCCGTCGCCATCGTGGGAAGCCCTACATACAAGCCATTCCCGCGGCCCTGTCCCATCAGGCGATGGGCCAAGGTCAACGCAGCTTCTGTTTTACCCGCGCCGGTCACATCCTCCAGAATAAAGAGTTCCGCCCCCTGCGTTGCCAGAGGTAAATCAATTGCACATTGCTGTAACGGCGTGGGTTGAGTGATGAAAGGGAAAAGATCGGTAATGGCGGTAAACGGGGCGGACAGCGCGGCGGAGGGTAAACGTCTGAGCGCAGCCTCTGCGCGCTGCAAGGCTTGCGCCCAATAGGTTGGTAGCGGTATTACCTGGCTGCAATACGGAAAATCATCCTGATTGGAGCCCAGCCAATCCGCCAGAACCACCACCCCAGCCAATGGCCAACTCACCGGCCGCAACGTCTTCTTGCGCCACTCGGTATCACTCCAATGTGCCGGTAACGCCGTGCGTCCCAACAACTCGGTGAGAGCCGTCAACCAATGTTGCACGGCCACAATATCGTCGGCATGCACACTATTAATGCCCTCCACTTGCACATTCGGCGGTGTACCGTGGTGACCGGTGACCATCCCAATCAGCAGATCCAACGTTCCCAATTCATTACGGGTCAGCGGCGTTGCAAAGAGCGGCCACGTTTGTTGTTTACATTCTGCCCGTAACTTCTTCTGCCAAATCCAAAAACCGAGTGCGCTATGGTGAGTTTTGGTATTTTTATCAGCCAGCGGAGGAACTAACTCCGGGTGAATCACGAGTTGTTGAAAGCTGCGGCCAAATTTGCCGATATCATGCCACCCTAGCAACCACGCAAACCACAACGCCGCCTCATCCCCTGTTAGCCCCAATTGGGCTAACAGAGTACCGACACCAAAATAATTGCCTTTCACCAAACAATAGCCGCAAGCGGCGACATCAAGGCTGTGATACGGCAACAAATGATAAGGATCGCCAGAAGCCTGCGCGGCTTTTTGTGATTTGCCCCAATAGCGATAATAGACTTGTTTCATATTTGAATGCTCGAACAGCACATATTACAAGCTATCAATACGCTTACTGATAGCTTAAATCGCTACACTAGCAAACCAAGCAAATGATTAGTCAATCAAGCATCACAAATGGTCATCTCACCTAAAATATTAATGTCATTATTTAGATAAGCAGATAAGCAGATAAGCAGATAAGCAGATAAGCAGATAAGCAGATAAGCAGATAGCTAATTAAAATTGAGGAAGATGAAATACAAAATTAAATAGCGGCAATCTCATTTATTAATTAGTTACCCCATTCATTATTATCCCTATTTAATATTCAATACGAACTTATCCCAATCGTCGTCATTCATATGGGCCTAAACCCACATAGCTCGTGACATAACACTCATGGGATAAGTTCTGATCTCTTTGTTACGCCCCAGTATTCCCCTGATATTGCATCAGGTATTTTTGGGTCAACGCCTTTGCGTCTACCAACTGCGATGGCGTCATCTCTTCTACCACATCCTTGCGAACCGACAGGGCATCTTCCATTCCATTCGCCGCTGACACAGATAACCACGCATACGCCTGTGGAAAGTTCTGCGTCACCCCAGCCCCATTGGCATACATGATAGCCAGATTGAACTGCGCATCTGGATCGTTTTGTTCTGCCGATTTCTGATACCAGTACACCGCTTTTTGCTCATCCTGACGCACCCCCTGACCAGCGGCATACCACAGAGCAATATTATATTGCGCTGCCGAATCTCCCTGCTCCGCGGCTTTGTGATACCAGAAAAAAGCCCGAGCATCATCTTGTGCCACACCTCGGCCATTGACATACATCGCGCCCGTATTACTTTGCGCTAACGCATCGCCCTGCGTGGCCGCTTTTTCATACCAATACGCTGCTTTTTTCGTGTTCACGGGCATACCAAGCCCATTATCGAACATCGTAGCCAAATTATTCTGGGCCTTGGCATTACCTTGCTCTGCTGCCTTTTGATACCAGCTGCGCGCCTTCGCGTAATCTTGCGCTATGCCAACACCGTTTTCATATGCACTGCCCAAGTTAAACTGAGCCAACGGCATATTCTGCTGCGCCGCTTTCTGATACCAGAACACCGCTTGCTTAGCATCTTGCGCTACCGCACGTCCTTGGCTATAAAAAATACCCAAATTATACTGTGCAACCGGCTCTCCCTGATTAGCGGCCTGCTGGTACCAATAAAAGGCTTGCTGATCATCTTGCACAACGCCCACGCCATCGTCATAACGCACGGCCACTGCAAACTGCGCCTCAACATTCCCTTTTTGCGCTGCCGCTAGCGCCACCGCAACCGGCTTAGGCCACCACGGATTAATCTGCTGATCGTGCTCTGCACTGGCGGCCGTAGCCTGCCCCAACGTTAGCGCACTGAACAACACCGAAAGCACTCTTTTTTTCATGAAACACCACGACGTCTTATTTTTGTCAGACAATAGTTTATCGTGCTAACTTTTTGATCGCAGTTGCTTTTTTGCTGATCGCTCACCATTACGCCACTTGAAACACGAAAACGTTATGCCGATCACAGCCAAAGACAGAAGACAGAAGACAGAAGACAGAAGACAGAAGACAGAAGACAGAAAAATAATTGGGAAATTAAAGGGATACCATGAAAAAGACAGAGGAAAACAATACGATGAGAGGATAATATGAAGAAGAAAGCGAAGAGAATGGGGTGGCTGATGGGGCTCGAACCCACGACAACTGGAATCACAATCCAGGACTCTACCAACTGAGCTACAGCCACCACTGAAAGGTGTTTTAGGTACAACTTTTTACCACTGACGCGGCAAAATGGCGCACCCTACAGGATTCGAACCTGTGACCCACGGCTTAGAAGGCCGTTGCTCTATCCAACTGAGCTAAGGGTGCACTCACTATTGAATAGTGGTCGGTGAGAGAGGATTCGAACCTCCGACCCACTGGTCCCAAACCAGTTGCGCTACCGGGCTGCGCTACTCACCGACTCTCGCCACGCATCAATAATCGAATACCTGACTTGATAGGGACGGGATTATACTGAGATGTGGTGACGAGTCAAAATGTTTTCACCTTGAAAGGGTCTGAATGCTTAAAACTCCAGCAAGAATACGTTTTTTTGTACAGTCTGGTTTTAAACTATGAAGTCTGCTGACTCTGTTGCCCGTTTCTGACACAATACGGCTTCCTTAAATGTGTGGGAGATCGCAGGTCTGATGGCTGGTATGATTATTGATGGGAAAACGATTGCGCAACAAGTAAGAACAACAGTTGCCCAACAGGTACAACAACGGATCGCTCAGGGTAAACGCGCCCCCGGCTTGGCGGTCGTTTTGGTCGGTCAAGATCCCGCCTCCCAAATCTATGTCGGCTCCAAGCGTAAAGCCTGTGAGGAAGTC
>JBOFCH010000382.1:0-3880 GCA_051645985.1 Plesiomonas sp.
CGTGTGGATTTTCTTCATGCGGCAGATGCAAGGCGGTGGTGGTAAAGGGGCGATGTCGTTCGGTAAGAGCCGCGCCCGGATGTTGACCGAAGATCAAGTGAAAACCACCTTTGCTGATGTTGCCGGTTGCGACGAAGCAAAAGAAGAAGTCACCGAGCTGGTAGAATACCTGCGTGATCCGAGCCGTTTCCAGAAGCTGGGCGGTAAGATCCCGAAAGGCGTACTGATGGTCGGCCCTCCGGGTACCGGTAAAACTTTGCTGGCGAAAGCGATTGCTGGTGAAGCTAAAGTGCCATTCTTCACCATCTCCGGTTCTGACTTTGTGGAAATGTTCGTGGGTGTCGGTGCCTCTCGGGTACGTGACATGTTCGAACAGGCCAAGAAAGCGGCACCTTGCATTATCTTTATCGACGAAATCGATGCGGTAGGCCGTCAGCGTGGTGCCGGTTTAGGTGGTGGTCACGATGAACGTGAGCAAACCTTGAACCAGATGCTGGTTGAGATGGATGGTTTTGAAGGTAACGAAGGCATTATTGTCATCGCTGCAACCAACCGTCCAGATGTCCTGGATCCAGCTCTGCTGCGTCCGGGTCGTTTTGACCGCCAAGTGGTGGTCGGTCTGCCGGATGTCCGTGGTCGGGAACAGATCTTGAAAGTTCACATGCGCCGCGTACCGTTGGGGAATGATGTTAATCCGTCCCTGATTGCTCGGGGTACACCGGGCTTCTCCGGTGCCGATCTGGCAAACTTGGTCAACGAAGCGGCGCTGTTTGCTGCGCGTAGTAACCAGCGTGTGGTGTCCATGGTGGAATTTGAAAAAGCCAAGGACAAAATCATGATGGGTGCGGAGCGCCGCTCCATGGTGATGACCGAAGATCAGAAAGAAGCCACGGCCTTCCACGAAGCGGGTCACGCGATTGTAGGTCGTATCGTGCCGGATCATGATCCCGTGTACAAAGTCAGTATCATCCCGCGTGGTCGCGCGCTGGGTGTGACCATGTACCTGCCAGAGCAAGATCGGGTCAGCCATAGCCGCCAGTATCTGGAGAGCATGATTTCCAGTTTGTACGGTGGTCGAGTAGCCGAAGAGCTGATTTACGGTGCCGATAAAGTATCGACCGGTGCCTCAAACGATATCGAGCGTGCCACAGAGCTGGCGCGTAAGATGGTGACTCAGTGGGGCTTCTCCGAGAAGATGGGGCCACTGCTGTACTCCGAAGAAGATGGTGAAGTGTTCTTGGGCCGTACCATGGCTAAAGCGAAACACATGTCGGATGAAACCGCGCGCGCTATCGATATCGAAGTACGGGCTATCGTTGATCGCAACTATCAGCGTACGCGTCAAATCCTGTCCGAGAACATGGATTTGCTGCACAGCATGAAAGATGCATTGATGAAGTACGAAACTATTGATGCACCACAGATTGATGATCTGATGGCGCGTAAATCGGAGATCCGTCCGCCAGCAGGGTGGAGTGATCATGTCGCCAGCACGCCAGTCGCTGAACCGACCAATGGTGCGGTGGCTGACAGTCCGGTGACCGATAGCGTAGTTAGCTCGGCCGCACCAGCGGTGCAGCCGTCCGCGGAGCCGGTGGATAACACCCCAGTGGCCGCTGACCAAGCCACCCCTGAACAGGCTCCGACAGCGGAGAAGAAAGACGGTAACCCGTCTGACAATAAACCTGCTCAGTAATTCCTGCACACCGTAAGTGATGTGGTAATCTTAAAACCCCGGGCTAGCCCCGGGGTTTTTTATTTTGATTTGTGGCCGTCTGTGCATAACCTAACGGTGAGGAGAATAACAATATGCAACTACACAGCCGTGGTCGGACGCTGGATCTTTGCCAACCGCAGATTATGGGTATTTTAAACTTCACGCCGGACTCGTTTTCCGATGGCGGTCGTTTTTATGGTCAAGACAGAGCGCTGCGTCATGCTGAGGCGATGGTCAAGGCCGGTGCCAGCATTATTGATATTGGGGGCGAGTCGACCCGGCCGGGCGCGGACGAGGTCAGCGAGGCCGAAGAGCTGGAGCGCGTTATTCCGTTGGTTGAGCGTTTGGGTCGTGAGCTGGATGTGTGGTTATCGGTAGACACCTATAAACCGGCCGTGATGCGAGAAGCCTGTCTGGCTGGTGCCCATCTGATTAATGACATCAATGCCTTGCAGGCACCTGGCGCGTTGGACGTTGCCGCTCAGGCACACGTACCGGTATGCATCATGCACATGCAAGGCCAACCGCGTACCATGCAAGAGCAACCGCACTATCAGGATGTGGTCACCGAAGTGATGTCCTTTTTAGTCGGGCGTGCTAAGGCATGCCAACAGGCCGGCATCGCGGCCAATAACATCATTCTGGATCCGGGATTTGGTTTTGGAAAAAGCCTGGCGCATAATTACCAATTATTGAATCAGCTCGAAAAATTCCATGCACTGCACTATCCGTTGCTAGTGGGGATGTCGAGAAAGTCAATGATTGGTAAACTACTCAATCACCAAGCAGACCAGCGTCTGGCCGGAAGCCTGGCTTGTGCGCTGCTGGCCGCCCAGAAGGGTGCGCAGATTATTCGGGTACATGACGTGCAAGAAACCGCCGATGTACTGCGGGTAATGCAGGCAATGATGAATGCCCATTAAGGAAAATATTCAATGAGTAAGCGTAAGTATTTCGGCACCGACGGTATTCGCGGTACGGTAGGTCAGTCCCCTATTACTCCGGACTTTGTTCTGAAACTCGGCTGGGCCGCCGGTAAAGTGCTGGCACGTCATGGCTCTCGTAAAGTCCTGATTGGTAAAGATACCCGAATTTCTGGTTACATGCTGGAATCTGCGCTGGAAGCCGGATTGGCGGCAGCGGGTCTGTCTGCTGCATTTACTGGGCCGATGCCAACCCCAGCGGTCGCTTACCTGACCCGAACCTTCCGTGCGGAAGCCGGGATTGTGATCTCCGCGTCGCATAACCCGTACGATGATAACGGGATCAAATTCTTCTCTATCGATGGCACTAAGCTGCCGGATGATGTGGAAGAGGCTATTGAAGCCGAGATGGAAAAGCCGCTGACTTGTGTGTCTTCGGCAGAGCTGGGTCGCGCCAGTCGGATCACCGATGCCGCTGGTCGCTATATCGAGTTTTGTAAGAGCTGCTTTCCGAACGAACTGAGCCTGAACGGCCTGAAAATTGTGGTGGATTGTGCCAATGGCGCGACCTATCACATTGCGCCCAATGTGCTGCGTGAACTGGGCGCCGAGGTGATCACCATCGGTTGTGAGCCAGATGGCATGAACATCAACGAAAAATGTGGCGCTACCGACACCAAAGCACTGCAAGCGCGTGTGCTGGCCGAAAAAGCCGATGTCGGTATGGCTCTGGATGGCGACGGTGACCGCCTGATGATGGTTGACCATCAGGGCAACGTGGTGGATGGCGATCAAATCCTGTACATCATGGCGCGTGAAGCGCTGCGTAACGGCAAGCTTAAAGGCGGCGCCGTGGGGACCCTGATGAGCAATATGGGGCTGGAAATTGCCCTGAAACAGCTGGGGATCCCATTCTCACGGGCCAAAGTGGGTGACCGCTATGTGCTGGAGATGATGCTGGAAAAAGGCTGGCGTCTGGGGGCGGAAAACTCAGGTCACGTGATCGCTCTGGATATGACCACTACCGGTGACGGTATTGTGGCCGGCCTGCAAGTGCTGGCGGCTATGGTGGGGAATCGTATGAGCCTCAAAGATCT
Source organism: Plesiomonas sp. (assembly GCA_051645985.1). Lineage (GTDB taxonomy): Bacteria > Pseudomonadota > Gammaproteobacteria > Enterobacterales > CAMTGL01 > Plesiomonas. Next base: position 3,738 of record JBOFCH010000382.1, read on the forward strand.
GACCAGCGGCATGACCTTATTCCCGCAAGTACTGGAAAACGTTCGCTTCTCCGGTAATGGCAATCCGCTGGATGCTGAGAAAGTGAAAGCGGCGGTGATTGCGGTGGAAGAGAAAATGCAAGGCCGTGGCCGCGTGTTGCTGC
>JBOFCH010000383.1:0-1989 GCA_051645985.1 Plesiomonas sp.
GGCTGCCGTGGCGACCGCCCTCTTAGGCCATTGGGTGGATACTTGGGTTATTGTCGGCGTGGTGGTACTGAACGCTATTGTCGGCTTTATTCAAGAAGGAAAAGCTGAAACGGCGCTGGCTGGGATCCGCAAAATGTTGTCTGCACGTGCTCAGGTATTACGGGATAACGCGTGGGATGAAATTAATGCTGATGAGTTGGTGGTTGGCGATATTGTGCGGTTGCGATCGGGAGATCGTGTACCGGCTGATCTTCGTCTTTTTGATGCGATAGGCTTACGCATCGAAGAGTCGGCGCTGACCGGTGAGTCAGTACCCGCAGATAAAGATATTGAGGCCCTGCCGGTGGATGCACCGTTGGGTGACCGAAGCTGCATGGCTTACTCTGGCTCGATTGTTTCAGCGGGGCGTGGGATAGGGGTAGTCGCGGCGACCGGTGCTTTAACCGAAATTGGGCAAATCAGCCGCATGATCAGTGAGGTCGAAGCGCTGGATACCCCACTTACTAAGCAAATGGATCGGTTCAGTAAAGCATTGGCCTGGGTTGTGGTGGCCATGCTGGTATTGATGCTGTTGATTGGTGTGCTGTTTCATGGACAAGAATTGGTGGATGTTTTCATGGCGGCCATTGGCTTTGCCGTGGCGGCGATCCCAGAAGGCCTGCCCGCTATTTTAACCATTACACTGGCGATTGGTGTGCAACGTATGGCACAGCGAAATGCCATCACGCGCAAATTAACCGCCGTGGAAACCTTGGGTTCAGTCACGGTGATTTGTTCGGATAAAACCGGCACATTGACGCGTAATGAAATGACGGCACAACAAGTCGTCACGCGATGTGGTCAGTACGCGGTGAGTGGAGATGGCTATCAATCATCGGGTGAGATCACGCTCAGGGGAGATAAGGTCAGTGCGGGTGACCGGCCCGGTTTGTCAGCACTGTTAGAGGTAGTGACTGTTGCTAATGACACCCATGTGGTTCAAGAAAATAATGAGTGGCGGATCATCGGCGAACCGACAGAAGCCGCGCTACGTGTACTGGGTAATAAAGGTTCTTTTGATGCTTCATCATATAACCGTATTGCAGCGATTCCTTTTGAATCATCAAATAAGTTTATGGCAACGCTGGATGATACACCGACCCATGAGCGCAAAATTTTCCTGAAAGGTGCGCCAGATCGACTGATCGCGCGTTGCCAGTTTGAACTCAATGAAAAGGGCGCAATAGCACCGCTCGATACGGCATTTTGGAATGAACAGGTTGAAATACTGGGCCGTCAAGGATTACGGGTATTGGCTGCGGCGACGCGCGTAGTGCCTTTTAGCCAAAGCACTGTAGAGATCAGCGATCTGGAACAGGATATGGTATTTGTAGGGCTAATCGGTATTGTCGATCCGCCTCGGCCAGAAGCGATTGTGGCGATTCAGGAGTGCCATCAGGCGGGGATCAAGGTCAAAATGATCACCGGAGATCATGCCGATACGGCGAAAGCTATTGGGGTCGCGATGGGCTTTGCTCCGGCAGAGCGTATCGAAGTGGTGACCGGTGAACAACTTGAAATGGCTAGCGATGAGGAGTTGCAACGTTTGGCCATGCGCTGCGATATTTTTGCTCGAACCAGCCCAGAGCATAAGCTGCGGCTGGTCATGGCACTGCAAGCACAAGGCGAAGTGGTTGCGATGACTGGGGATGGGGTGAATGACGCACCGGCATTAAAACGTGCCGATGTGGGGATCGCGATGGGGATTAAAGGCACTGAGGCGACCAAGGAAGCCGCTGACATTGTTCTGGCGGATGACAATTTCTCATCGATTGAGCAGGCAATCAAAGAAGGTCGGACGATTTACGATAATATCCAAAAATCGCTACTTTTTATCCTGCCGACAAACGGGGCGCAAGGTTTTGTGATGTTGTGCTCGGTACTGCTGGGCCTGACACTGCCTTTAACCGCGGTGCAGATTTTATGGGTTAACATGGTGGTGGCGGTAAC
>JBOFCH010000384.1:0-5976 GCA_051645985.1 Plesiomonas sp.
AGGGGCGTGTCAAGGCGTAGTTCGGCCAGTTGTATCGTCGCGGAGGTAACTGGCGCGGTCGGCTCACTCATGAGCAGCGCGAGTCGACCGGTCACGTGACTGGCGGCATGATAGATATGCAGTGGTTGCCAGTGGCTGAATACATCGGCGGGGGTCAGGCTGACAATCAGCCGATCACAATACAGGTTATCGCAAGAGAGTGAGTCTTTGTACAGTAGCCAGTCGCCACGTCGGATGTGCGTAGGATCGGCGCCGCGCAAGTTGAGGGCAATTCGCTCTCCAGCTCCGGCTTGCTCGGTTGACCGGTTTTGTGCATGCAGGCTGCGTACGCTGACGGTCTGATGACTGCCGCTGAGCCACAGTGTATCGCCGACATGCACTTGTCCCGCCAGTGCCGTGCCGGTAACGACGGTGCCAGCGCCTTTCACCGTGAATACACGATCAATGGCGAGTCGAAATGGTCGGGCGAGTGCGCGGGGTGCTGGCGTGAGGCTGCGTATATGCGCCTGTAGGGCGGTAATACCCAAACCATGGACGCAGGACGTGATGAAGTAACCTGCGGCGGTTAGTCCGTAGGTTGCTAATAGCTGCTGTATGCCCTGACGGACTTCATGATGACGCTGTTCGGATGTGCGATCGGCCTTGGTGAGTACGACGGTCATGGCGGGTACGCCGCTCAGTTGCAGCAGATGCAGATGCTCACGGGTCTGCGGCATGATGCCATCGTCGCAGGCGACCAGTAGTAGGGCATGGTCAATGCCACCGATCCCGGCGAGCATGTTGGCGAGAAACTTTTCATGTCCTGGTACATCAATAAAACCGATCACCCGCCCGTCGGGTTGTGGCCAGTAGGCATAGCCCAGATCGATGGTCATGCCGCGTCGCTGCTCTTCTGGCAGTCGGTCAGCGTTGATCCCCGTGAGGGCTTGCAGCAGGCGGGTTTTACCATGATCGACATGGCCGGCGGTTGCGATCAGCATACGACACCTCCGTCGGTTTTATCCATTGCATCGATCGGTTGTTGATTTTGGTGTTGAAGAGTCCGCGGCTTCGCAGACCATGGCGCTGTATCACATGGGCGGATATCAGATTGTTGGGCATCCGAGAGTCGGGGGGAGCCGGTCAGCAGTTGTAACAGTATCGGCTCATCCTCGACGGCCAGACAGCGCAGGTCTAACCACAGGCGACCATCTTGGATCCGGCCAATGATGGGCAGTGGCAGGTGTCGCCACTGTTCGGCTAAGGCCAGTAAGGTCGAACCGCGCCCATCTTGTGGGGTAAAGGTCAGCGCCCAACTTGGCAGCCGGTCTAGTGGTTGTGAGCCACTGCCAATCTGTGAGGCGCAAGCGGCGCTCGCCACAATAAATGTCTCGTGGAAAGTGTTTTGCAATGTCGGCAATAGGCGTTCGGCTGCCGCCTGCATCTGTGATTGTTCGCGGGTGAGTAGATGCAGTGCAGGTAGGTCACGACGTAAATGTTCCGGTTGCAAATACAGGTTCAGGGTCGCCTCCAGTGCGGCGAGGGTCATCTTGTCAGCACGCAGGGCGCGTTTTAGCGGATGGCGCTGTAATTGCGCAATCAGATCGCGTTTACCAATGATGATCCCAGCCTGTGGGCCTCCGAGCAATTTATCGCCGGAAAAGGACACCAGATCGATGCCTTGTGCGATCAGGGTTTGTGGCATCGGCTCGGCCGGTAAGCCGTAAGCGGTGAGATCAATGAGTGAGCCACTGCCAAGATCCACTGCCGTTGGCAGATTTTCTTGTTGACCCAGTTGTGCCAGTTCGGCATGAGACACATCGGCCGTGAAGCCTTGAATACTGTAGTTGCTGGTATGGACTTTCATCAGCAAACCGGTGTGCGGATTCAGGGCTTGCTGATAATCGCGCAGATGTGTGCGATTGGTGGTGCCTACTTCATGCAGCAAACAGCCCGCTTGGCGCATGACATCGGGTACTCGAAACGCACCGCCAATCTCCACCAGCTCGCCACGTGAGACGATCACTTCTTTACCGGCCGCCACGCTGGCTAACAATAGCAGCACCGCGGCGGCGTTGTTGTTCACGATACAGGCATCCTCCGCGCCGGTCAGGCGGCAGAGCAGGTTGGCAACTTGTTGATCGCGATGACCACGTGCCGATGCATCGAGGTCAAACTCCAGCGCTACCGGGTGACGCATGACTTGGCTAACGGCCGCGATGGCGGCTTCAGCCTGTGGCGAGCGGCCCAAGTTGGTATGTAAGACGGTGCCGGTCAGGTTTAACACCCGTGGTGGTGCGGTGCGACGTTGCTGGAGCGCGCGATGCAGCGCTTGTGGCCAGTTATTATGCCAGACGGGCATGCAATGTTCGGTGTGAATATGGCGGCGGGCTTCTTGTTGCAAGTGGCGCAGCAGCTCGGTTATCAGGGTATTACCGTGAAGCGCCAGCAGCGGCTGGATCTCTGGGTGGCGCAGCAGTTGTTCAATCGCCGGAATGCGACGGTATAGCGCACGGGTCGGGTCAAGATCTGTGACGGGTAAGTGGCTCATCCGTAAGTCCGTGTTTGAGTTGTGATATCAGCTTGTTGCCGCATTTTAGCATGTCTGTCATGCCCTGCACGGGTTGACGTACGATTTCATGCGGAGGGTGAGATATTGGCTGATCTGGCGAGATAGTCATGACTCGGGTGGCCTGATCGTTATGGTGGTGCATTGCCGCAAAACGCGCCCCACTTTGTGTTTATTTTCGCCAAGTTTTACATCTTTAAGTATTCCCTCGGTATTTTTTACACTTATTTATTCACCCAAGCGTATTTTTGCGTGCCAAGAGGGCATGCAACGCATACATTGTTGCGCTGTTTTGGGCTGATACAGCCTTGGCCGGTAGATAGCGCCGGTATTGGGTATTATTCACGGTGATCTGTTTTGAACATTGTTAGCAAATTTACTTTAGCTGCCTTGCTGGTAGCGAGTGTCGCGCATGCCGATACCGACATGCCACTGCGAGCGCCGCATATTGATGCAGCCTCTTGGGTTTTGATGAGCGCTCGTACCGGACAAATCTTGAATGCCGGCAATGAGGATGAACGGCGTAACCCGGCCAGTTTGACCAAACTGATGACGACCTATGTGGCTGAGCGGGCGTTGGATGAGGGGCAAATCAAACTTGATGATCCGGTGACCATCGGTAACGATGCCTGGGCGACCCGTAACCCGGTATTTAAAGGCTCTTCGTTAATGTTCCTGAAGCCGGGTGATAAGGCGACAGTGAGTGATTTGTTGCGCGGGATTATTATCGATTCCGGTAACGATGCCTGTGTGGCGTTATCTGATTATGTGAGCGGTAGTCAGCAAAAGTTCGTTGAGCAGATGAATGCCAACGTGCAGCGGCTGAATATGCAAAATACCCACTTTGAAACCGTACATGGGCTGGATGCGCCGGGCCAATACAGTTCAGCACGCGATATGGCGATCTTAGCGCGGACGATTATCAACAGCGAACCGGCTTATTACTCATTTTACAGCGATAAAAGCCTGACCTGGAACGGCGTGACTCAGCGTAACCGCAACGGTTTATTGTGGGATAAAACGTTGCATGTGGATGGGATGAAAACCGGCCACACTGACACCGCAGGTTATAATTTGGTCGCCACCAGTGTGGATGGTGACGGTCAACGTTTTATTGCTGTTGTTATGGGCGCGGCCAGCAGCAAAGGGCGTGAAGAGCAAGCTAAGAAATTGCTGCTGTGGGGCGAGAATAATTTCGAAACAGTCCAGCTGGCGTACAAAGATCGCGCGATCACCCGTGAGAAGGTGTGGTATGGGCAGGCCCCATACGCTGAGCTGGGCGCGGGGCACAATCTGTACTTTACGTTGCCAAAAGGTGCCGCTCACGATCTGCGAGTGCGCTATACCCTGAATGACAAGGCGTTGAAAGCACCGGTCGCGAAAGGTGCAGAGGTCGGGCAGATTGAGTACGTGTATCACGATCAGGTGATCGGTCGTGAAAATCTATATACCCTATCGGCAATTAAAGAAGGCGGGATCTTCTCGCGCCTGAAAGATTTTGTCAGTATGAAACTGAGCTGATGCGGCGAGTCTATTTAGGTAAACGCCACTGATGAGGCTTTATCTAAGCAGCTCATCTAAGCACATCATCTAAGAGCATGACTTAAGCATCAAAGCCGCAGCGCATTAAACGCCGCGGCTTTTGTTTATGTCTGTGTCTGGCAAGACAAGAAATAGCAAGACAAGAAATCTTGGCATAGGGCAATTAACGGAGGCGTTGGCCGTGTTCGTCGATCACTGGCTCTCCGTCTTCCTTGCTAAAGGCACCTTGCTGCGGTTGAGGCAGAATGTCGAGTACGACCTCTGAAGGGCGACACAGGCGAGTACCGAGTGGTGTCACCACGATCGGGCGGTTAATCAGAATCGGATGCGCCAGCATGGCATCCAGCAATTCATCATCGCTAAATGCATCTTCTGCTAGCCCTAACGCCGTGTATGGGGCGACATTCTGACGCAACAGTGCTCGCACGGATAGCCCCATTTCCTGAATTAAGGTGTGTAGCGTTTGCTTGTCTGGCGGTGTTTGCAGATACAGGATCACCTGTGGCTCGATACCGCTATTGCGGATCAGAGCGAGCGTATTGCGGGAAGTGCCACACTCCGGATTGTGGTAAATGGTCACGCTTGAAGGGGTCATGCTTTCATTCCTTGTGTCAAATAACGCGGTTTTATTTTCAGGGCCATGTTCACCCGTGCAATCAATACGGGAAACTCTCCCCGCAGGCCGATCACGCGAGTGAAAGCTTGAATAAAATTGCGATGAGATACAAGAGATGAGATACAAGAGATGAGATACAAGAGTAGACGCTGTATGACCCGCTTAACATTAATATACCCGTTGCATGGCGATTGAGCTGGTGAGGCGAACGCACAAAAATGCCCCGCGGCTTATGTAAATGCAAAAACCGCGGGGCAGCAAAGGACTGACATTTTATGCCTTATCCCGTGACGTCTCACTGAGTGCTTAAGCACTCGCTGAGTGAACGGATCGCGGGCAGGGTATAGCCATTTAGCTCTTCAAGGTATGGCGCACCATCTGGCCCGGGGCGGCTGACCACAATGGCGGCCACCAGATTCCCCAGCTGCACAGCCTCGACCAACGGTAGACCACTCATCAAACCCGCCAGTGTTGCACCACCGTGCGCATCACCGGCACCGATGGTATCGCACGGCGTGACGGGTACCGGCAGAACTTGCTGGCACTGTCCATCCGGTGTGCCTACCAGCGCGCCATCTTTGTCCTGACGGACAATCAGTGACACATGATGCGCCTGACAAAAAGCCGAGATATTTTCGACGGTCGCGGGTTGCTTGAGCAGTTGTGCGGCTTCCTCCCGATTGAGGGTCAGTAGTGCGCCGCGCCCCAGCAAGGTTGCGAGAGCCTGTGGGCTGACTTCACTGATCCGCGGCCCCAAATCGATGAACAGCCGAACCCGTGTTGGCAAGTTAGTCAGCCAACTGAGCAAGGTTTTACCGTGCGTACTGGTGATCTCATAGCCGGAGGCGTAAACCCAAGCCGGCTCTTGTGGCAGCAAGGCCTCCAGTGCGTCGGTATCCCAGAACTGTTCACATCCTTCTACCGTAATAAAGGTGCGTTCCCCGTGAGGTTCGACCAGGGCCAAACACCAACCATTATCCATGTCACGGTTATGCAGGTGTATCGGCAGAGACTCGGCCTGCATTGCCTGAGCTACCGCCTCTCCCCAAACGCCAGTTCCGACCGGAATACCATTAATCAGCGGCATCCCCAGACGAGCCAGTACCCGTGCCACGTTAAAGGCGCAGCCACCAATCTGGCGGTCGATTTCTGTAGCAACCTCGTCACCACCAGAGACGGGTAGGCGCGGCATATTCATTACCACATCGCCACAGGCCGCGCCAATGACCATCACCGGAGTGCGCGCAGTCAGGTGTACCATCTTATTTTC
>JBOFCH010000385.1:0-1795 GCA_051645985.1 Plesiomonas sp.
TAATTGTGTCTGATTATGGGCGTAGGGATCGGGCAGACATTAGCACACTCACCCTGGCTGACACATGCTTATCTGCGTGGCAGAGCACAAATTGGGTGTAGTAATTTGATCATCATTTCTTTTCTGTGATGGCTAGACAAAGGCAAAAGCGGGTTGATAGACTAAAAACCTTTCCGGCTACCACCGGAAAACATGAAAGTTCGGATGAAGGTATCAGGAGAGTGGAGAATCGACTCCACGCCGAAGAAGTAAATCTTTCAGGCGCTGTTATTCAACAGCAGGGACTGTTACTGGACGAGCCCTTGGAGAGATCCATTGAATTGGACGCCGAAGGCGCAAGGTGGCTCCCGCCACTCAAACGCTCAGGCAAAAGGACAGGGGAAGAGATGTGCGGAAGGCTGGCCGAAAGGGCAGTCTGCGTTGTGTTATGAGTTTTTTCATCAGCTGTAAACGACCACATATCTGTTTCTCCTCCTAAAACGGTCAGCTTTATCGCCCTTAAGGAGGAATGTTGTGTTTGACCTGCAATCCGTATTGCAAACCATCGATAATTTTATCTGGGGTGCGCCGCTGTTGATGTTACTGGTGGGAACCGGTATTTATCTGACAGTTCGTCTGCGCTTGATCCAGATTTTTTCTCTGCCACGTGCATTTTCCTACATGTTCCGCTCTGAGCCGGGTCAAGGTGCAGGCGATGTGAGTGCCTTTGCTGCGCTCTGTACCGCACTGTCTGCTACTATCGGTACCGGTAATATTGTCGGGGTCGCTACAGCCATCAAAGCCGGTGGCCCAGGGGCACTGTTCTGGATGTGGATGGCGGCGTTTTTTGGTATGGCGACCAAGTACGCCGAATGCCTGCTAGCCGTGAAATACCGCGTGAAAGATGCCAATGGTCAGATGGCCGGCGGCCCGATGTATTACATCGAGAAAGGGTTGGGCCTGAAGTGGTTGGCGTCTCTGTTTGCCCTGTTTGGTATCGGGGTGGCCTTCTTTGGGATCGGCACATTCCCGCAGGTCAATGCGATCACCGAATCGCTGCAAAATACCTTTGGTTTCCCTATTTGGATCACCGCCACCGTACTGACATGCTTAGTCGCCGCCGTTACTCTTGGCGGCATCAAGCGGATTTCGGCCATTGCCCAGCTAACGGTACCATTTATGGCGCTATTCTATGTCGCGGGTTCTGTGCTGCTGCTGATGGTCAATTACCACAAGGTGCCCGATGCAGTGATGTTGATCTTGACGTCAGCATTTAACCCCGATGCGGCGGTGGGGGGGGCGTTGGGTCTGACGATCCAGCAGGTGATGAAATCCGGTATTGCGCGTGGGGTATTTTCCAACGAATCGGGCCTCGGTAGTGCGCCCATTGCGGCGGCGGCGGCACGGACTAATGAACCGGTGCGTCAAGGGCTGGTGTCGATGACCGGCACGTTTATCGATACGTTGGTGATCTGTACCATGACTGGTCTGGCACTGGTGGTGACCGGGGTGTGGAATACGCCACTCAGTGGCGCGGCGATGACCAATGCGGCCTTTGCTATGGGCTTGAATGAGTTGGGACAGTGGGTGGTGACCATCGGTCTGATGTTCTTTGCCTTTACCACGATTTTGGGTTGGAACTACTACGGTGAGCGCTGTGTCACTTACCTGTTTGGCACCAAGGGCATTCGTCCGTATCGCTGGATCTTCATTCTGCTGGTGGCGTCCGGCGCGTTTTTGAAGCTGGATACCATCTGGATCTTGGCCGATATTGTCAATGGTCTGATGGCTATCCCGAACCTGATTGCACTGGTGG